>CAMLGP010000058.1 GCA_946479535.1 uncultured Bacteroidota bacterium | reverse complement strand
GAAAACGGACAATGAGATGAACGCAGCATCTTTCAAGGTAGAGAGAAGTTTGAATGGCCAGGATTACAAGTCCATTGGTGAGGTGAGTGCAAGGAACGGTAGTGGTATCAATTATTACGATTATACTGATGTAAATATTAAATCTCTTGGAACTTCCATAGTTTATTACAGGCTACGTCAGATAGATGCAGATAATAAATTCTCTTATTCCCGTATTGTTGCTTTATCACTTGATAAGGAGAAAAGCTTTGTCATGTTATACCCCAATCCAGTCAGAAAGGATATTAACCTTACAATTACTCTAATCAAAAAAGAAAGATTGAAATGGCAACTGGCAGATAATAACGGCAAGATTGTTAGGAATGGTTATTATGAGTTGGGAGCGGGTAGTACTGCAGTTGTAATAGATGGAGCAAGCCTGTCTGCGGGCAATTACCTGCTAAGTTTAAATGGAGAACAATTAAAGCAAACCATCAAGATCATTAAACAATAAATTCTTACCTACTAACTAAAAAGACTTCGGTTATGAAGAAGAATTATTTTATCGGTCTGACTCTATTGTCAATATTACTGGCACAGCTACAGGTAAACAGCCAGCCATTTACATTATTAAAAGATATTAATACCAATCCTAATGCGAATTCAGGAAATAGTGATCCATCGTACCTGATAAATTTTAACGGCACACTTTATTTTAGTGCTGATTCAAGGAATTCAAGTATGTCATCTACGGGGAGGGAAGTGTTTAAATCTGATGGAACCTCAGGAGGAACGGTGCTTTTGAGAGATATAGGTCAGAATGGCCCTGGCAACCCCACTGATTTTACTGTTTTCAATGGGTCATTGTACTTTGTAGTAAATGACAATATGCATGGGTATGAACTTTGGAAAAGTGACGGTACTTCTGGAGGAACCGTGATGGTAAAGGACATCAATACAACAGAACCTGGCGGGTCTCATCCTTCCAATTTAACAGTTGTTGGTAATACCCTTTTCTTCAGTGCATCTGATGGTGCTGCCAACCATGGCACGGAACTATGGAAAACGGATGGTACTGAAGCCGGTACTGTAATGGTAAAGGATATATGGGGAGGAACCACTTCCAGCGACCCATCCAGTTTCTTTAATTTTAATGGTGTTTTATATTTTTCTGCCCACGCTGATATACCACTGATGGCTGGAACTGCTCAATTATGGAAATCAGACGGAACGGAGGCCGGTACAGTAGTATCTTTCCGGGCTATATATAGAGGCTGTTGCCCTGCTAACTTAACTAATTTTAATGGCACCCTTTACTATACATTTGGTGTTACAATGAATGGTTATGAATTATGGATGGTAAATAATAGCGATGGATACAATCATCAGGCAGGATCTATAAACAGCACGGATCCTGGCACCAGCGATGCATTTCCAGCGTCACTAACGGTATTTAACAATCAGCTTTATTGCTCTGCCACTGATGGAATTAATGGAAAGGAGCTTTGGAAAGTGGACGCTCCAGGTGGAACACCAGTACTTGTAAAAGATATTAATACAATAGCTGGAGTTGGTAGCGATCCAACTTCCCTGGTGGTATTAAACGGAATCTTATACTTTTCTGCAGATGATGGCGTAAACGGGCGTGAATTATGGAAAACGGATGGAACTGCAGCAGGAACCGTAATGTTTAAAGATATAAATGGTGCTGGTAGCAGTAATCCGGTCTTCCTGGGCAAATCAGGATCGAAATTCTACTTTGCAGCTAATGACGGTGTTAATGGTAATGAACTCTGGAGCACTGACGGTACTGCTTTGGGAACAGTGATGGTACAGGATATAGAGACAGGTTCCGGAAGTTCAAACCCTACTACATTTCTTGAAGTAAACGGAAAGCAATATGTTAGTGTAACTACAACTGCCTCTGGGAGAGAACTGTGGGTAGCAGACGCTCCGCAAAATATTCCACTTCCTTTAACACTCCTGGAATTTAAAGGAGCAATTCAAAATGACAATGGAATATTGCAATGGAAAACAGATAATGAATTAAACACAAAATCTTTCGCTGTTGAAAGAAGTACGGATGGTCGTCATTTCAGCGCTGTAGGAAATATAAATGCTGCTAACGAAAGCGGCGTTCATTATTATAACTATACTGATGCCAATATTAAATCCGTAGGGTCTTCCATCATTTATTACAGACTTCGGCAGGTGGATGTAGATTATAAGTCATCCTACTCCCGTATTGTAGCGCTTACCCTGGATAAGCAGAAAAGCTTTGCCATGCTCTATCCTAATCCTGTAGGAAAGGATATAAATCTCACTATTACGCTTGCGAAAAAGGACAAATTGAGCTGGCAGCTAATGGATAATTATGGAAGAGTAATCAGGAATGGCAATTATGAGTTAGGGGCTGGAAGTACCGCCTTAACAATAGATGCAGGCAGGCTTTCTTCTGGCAACTATTATCTTAAATTGAACGGTGAATTATTACAACAAACAATGAAGATCATAAAGCAGTAAGCTTTATTGAAAAATACTGAAAAGCCCTCGCTATAAGGCGGCAGATATGTTTAAGACAAAATCTGCCGCCTTTTCATATCGTAGTTTTCCGATATGCACACCTGTTCATAAATTACCACTAAGAGGTAACAGGACCCGTAATCTGTTGTCCAATAGCCATATTATAATACAATATTGTTCTGCATCAATGTAATATTCCCTATTATTATCCCCTTTTGTTTGCAACAGTGAGTTCCGTTATCTATTTTTAGGCCTCCAAATCTGACTGCGAAGCCGATAGAAGAGATCCGAAGATCCTACGAACCAAATAACCCACAAACTTCGTTCGGCTATGAAAAGAATACCCTCGGTAAACTTTTTTTTACTGCTTGCCATCTTATACCAACTACCCACCTTTGGTCAATCCTTTAGTCTATTAAAGAATGTCAATCCCGATGGTGCTGCACTGCAGGACCTTTTCCCTGTTAATGTTAACGGGACATTATATTTTGAGGCAAATGACGGCGTTCATGGTCTTGAATTATGGAAAACAGACGGTACAACAGGTGGAACTGTTATGGTAAAGGATATTAATCCTGGAACCGAGGACGGTATGGTTGCAGATATCATTAGCATGAATGGGCAAGCATATTTCGTAGCAAATGATGGTGTACATGGATCGGAGCTTTGGAAAACGGATGGAACTGAGTCGGGAACAGTGATGGTAAAAGACATTTGGCCGGGCTTAAACAAGAGCGGAATCAGGATCGGATTAGTAACTGCTTTAAATGCAAATGGTACTTTATATTTTGCTGCTGATGATGGTGTAGCTGGGCTGGAATTATGGAAAAGCGATGGTAGCGAAGCAGGGACAGTGTTAGTAAAGGATATTAATCCTGGAGTTTATACCTCTGGTTTTAATGCAGGTAAACCAAGGATTGGCGGCCCCGGTAATTTTAAAATGCTTAATAACGGCCTGGTATTTTTTACAGCCAATACAGAAGCAGCAGGAACAGAATTATGGAAAACTGATGGTACAACAGCGGGCACTTCTATGGTTAAGGATATTAACCAGGGCCCTTCCCCTTCAAGTGCTGTCAGGAACATGATTGCTATAAACAATACATTGTACTTTACGGCTCATGATGAAGAATTTAAGCTATGGAAAAGCGATGGCACTGAAGCAGGTACTGAACCTGTATTTACAATGAACACCATAGGTTTGAGTGATATCTGGCCTGTATCAGTAAATAATACGCTTTATTTTTTGGACGAGGATGGTTTATATAAAAGTGATGGTACTACAATAGGCACAATTAAGATCAAGGATGCCTCTTCTACTCCTGAACAATTGATAAACGTAAATAGCACTCTTTTCTTTATTGGCTCCAATAATTCTTACGGAAGGGAATTATGGAAAAGTGACGGAACAGCCTTGGGAACAGGAATGGTAAAAGATATTAATGCTGGCTCGGATGGAAGTGTTTTTGCCGGCTGTTCAAGAGTTGGTGGTAATTTAATATTTTCCGTAAGTGATGGATTTCATGGATATGAGATCTGGACCTCAGATGGTACCGAATCAGGCACGCAATTATTACAAGATGCAGATCCTGATAATGCACAAATATTGCAAATCATTGATGCTGGCAGCAAGGCCTATGCAGTAATTAATACAACAACCTATGGGAGGGAAATCTGGGTAGCCAATGTTAGCAACCCGATTCTCCTGCCACTTACCTTCCTTGAATTCAAAGGCACCCTTATCAATGATGATAGCCAGTTACAATGGAAAACAGATCATGAAGAGTCTACTTCATCCTTCATTATTGAGAGAAGCGTAGATGGTAACAAATACAATCAGGTCGGTTATGTGAATGCATCTAATTCTGCAGGCGTTCATACTTATGCATTCAAAGACCCCGCTGTTTCATCATTGGGAGTTTCCCGAATTTATTACCGTCTGAAAGAAGTTGACATCAACGGAAAATATATTTATTCTCGGGTTGTAATGCTTTCCATCGATCGCAAAACAGACTTTATAACCATCTATCCAAACCCGGTTCAAAGAGATATCAATCTTACACTAACACTTACTTCAAGAACAAGATTGAACTGGCAGCTTGTTGATTACTCGGGACGTGTACTTAAAAATGGTATCTATGATCTTTCAGCAGGCAGCACTTCTGTTTCAATTGAAGCGGATAATCTTCGTCCTGGAACCTTCCTTTTACAGGTTAAAGGAGAGGGTGTGCAACAGGTATTGAAAGTGATAAAGCAATAGTAAAACTTTATTGTTCCATAAGCTAGTAACCCTGAAAATATCAGGGTTATTTCTTTATGCGGAATAAGGATTACCCCCTAATTATTAATAATTGATATTCATAAGCTTGCGATTGAAAACTTTGTATATTATTTTTCATAGAGAGAGTATCCAACATCCTTACAGCTATGAAAAATCTTTACGCATTTTTTTTCTTCATGGGGCTATTCCTTAAGCTCCATGCTCAGCAATTCACGCTGATCAAAGATATCAATCCAGGGTCTGCCACCAGCAATATCAGTTATCTCACTAATGTCAGCAATACTTTGTTTTTTGCCGCAAATGACGGTAGCAATGGAATGGAGCTTTGGAAAAGCAACGGTACCACAGCAGGTACAGTAATGGTAAAGGATATTATGGCAGGCACAGGAAGCAGCAGCATAGGATATCTCACCAATGTAAATGGAACCTTGTTCTTTGTTGCCAATAATGGATCAAATGGAACGGAATTATGGAAAAGTGATGGTACAGATGCTGGCACAGTGATGGTAAAAGATATTCGGTCCGGCACAATGGGAAGCAATCCAACCGGACTGGTGAGCATGAATGGCTTTTTATATTTTGCTGCTGATAATGGATTACAGGGAACGGAATTATGGAAAAGCGATGGTACAGCGGCAGGTACGATAATGGTAAAGGACATCAATGCCAATTCAGCATCTTCCTATCCGCAATCATTAGTCAATGTGAATGGCACCTTATTTTTTTCTGCCGATAATGGTGTAAAAGGAATGGAATTATGGAGATCCGATGGCACATCAGCTGGTACTGTACTTGTGAAAGATATTTGGAACGGAAGCAATGAATCTTATCCTTTTGACCTTGCAGCCATTGGAAATACTTTATATTTCTCCGCGGATAATGGCAGTTCAGGAACTGAACTTTGGAAAAGTGATGGAACAGCAGCAGGTACATCCCTTGTAAAAGATATCTGGTCAGGAACCAATAGCGGTTATCCTTATGACCTGGTAAATGTTGGGGGTATGCTTTTCTTTTCTGCCAATAACGGTTCCAATGGTATTGAATTATGGAAGAGTGACGGAAGCGCATCAGGTACTTCCCTTGTAAAGGATGTATGGCCGGGGTCACAAAGTGGTGCAGCCGGTAATTTTGAAAAATTTGTCAATAAGCTGGTATTTACAGGCAACGATGGAGTGAATGGATTCAAAACCTGGCAAAGCGATGGCACAGTGGCTGGAACGCAAATGGCAACCGGTATAGTTGATGTGGGTGGTGGCACTTTGGAGGAATTGGTGGAAACCGACTGGAAAATATTTGCAAGCATTAATCAGACTACTACAGGAAGTGAATTATGGGCAGTTAATTTTTCAGTAGTTCTGCCACTGGACCTGTTAGAGTTCAAGGGAGAACTGGTGCAACATGATGGCGTGTTAACCTGGAAGACCGCCAATGAAATAAATACTCTTGAATTTATTGTTGAACGTAGTGTGAATGGCAACAACTATGAACCAGTTGGAAGAATTACTTCCGGAGGAGCTGGAAATTATACTTACCTCGATAAAGATATTATAGCATTAAAGTCATCCACTGTATACTACCGTTTGAGACAGGTTGATGTTGACAGTCGGTATACCTACTCCAAAATTGTTACGCTCAATTTGAATGGCAGTCAGCATTTCAGTTTGTATCCAAACCCTGCTACGGGCATACTTTATTTGCAGACGGGTAATATTCCTCCAGGGAATATCAGGTATAAAATAATGGATAATGCAGGCAAAACAATTCTTCAGTCATCCGTACAGCTAAATACCATTGGCAGAATCTCCATTGATATCAATACCCTTGCAAAGGGAATTTATTATTTTGATCTGTATACAAACCTTGACAGAAAAACTATGCAGTTTGTCAAGCAGTAAGTTGCCCACAGATTAATGTTTCAGTTTACGATTAACGTAGGAAGAATAGTCTGGAAGTACCGGCTCATATTCATTATTCATAAGGGGTGAAGTCAACAGGAAATCTGCTGTAGCTCTATTACAGGCTGTGGGAATATTCCAGGTTGCTGCTACGCGCAATAAGGCTTTTACATCAGGATCATGTGGCTGGGCTTCCATTGGATCCCAGAAAAAGATAAGTACATCCAGCTTTCCTTCCGCAATACTGGCCCCGATCTGCTGATCACCCCCAAGTGGACCGCTCAGGAATTTAATGATAGGTTGATCCAATACTGTTTCAAGGAGGGTCCCTGTTGTGCCGGTAGCGAATAAATGGTGCCTTGAAAGATCGGCTTTGTTGTTAAGTGCCCATTCAATCAGTTCATCCTTCATATTGTCGTGGGCAACAAGTGCAATGCTCTTGCGGCTATTAAGTAATCTTTTCATCAGTCATGATTTCTTGCCGCAAGATAGAGTTTTGACTGTGGAAGCACTGCAGAAATAATAAAAAAGAGGCTGTCAAAAGGTATTTGAAGCCCCTGATTTCGCATAAATGGAAACTGTCTCCATCAACCTACCCGAATAAAAAGAGGCTATCTCAGGTATTTGAGACAGCCTCCTTTGATATGGAAGAAGAAAATATTATTTGAATTCAGCGGATACGCTGATCTTGGGTTCTTTGGAAACTTTTCCAGCTTCTACAGGAGCCCCAGAAATATCATAGTCGGCCAGCTTCACAGAAAAATCAGAAGTAGCGGAGATAATGCCACCTTTTACTGAAATGTTGGCGGGCACTTTAATTTTTTGTTCCTTTCCTTTAATGGTAAGGGTTCCTTCAATATTTGCAGTGTAAGAACCATCTTTGGTGAGATCTACATCAGATACATTGGTGATATTCCCTTTAAAACTCAGAGTAGGGAATTGATCTGAGTTCATCCATCTGTCACCATTGAAGTGACCCTGCATAGTGGGGTTGGCAAACGCAAAGTTTTTTACATTGGCCTCAAACTGAACAACTCCGGTCTTTGTGTCAATTGCAGCTATTACTGTTTTATTATCAGCTTTTGGAAGGTTATCTATTGAGGTAGTTGCATTAAAAGAAACACTTGCAGAAGTAGTAGTTTTCCTTTGAGCAAACAGACTGCCCGTCAGCGTTACCAAAGCCAGGATTAAAAAAGTCTTTTTCATTTGTTATTTGTTTTTTGTTGGGTGAGGTTAGGTTATTTTTTATTTAATACACATCTTTTGAAACTAATTGATTCTGTTCCCAGGATCTCACTTAATACGCCTCCGCTACAGGAACCTTTGACGGATACATTATCTCCGGCTTTCAGATTTTTCACTTCTGCTACAGACTCACCCTGGAAGGGGAATATGGCATAGGAACCGGTAGAATCTGTGAACTTTATATTTGCTGTTGAATCATTTGGGTTCTCCAGCTCTGTTATTATACCATTTACTGTCAGTATCTTTTCCCGGTATTTGGCGTTAGCTGCACTATCGCTTGCCTGGAACTCTTTTATCAGGTCAGTGGCATTAATAATATAATCTGATGTAGCGTTCGCAGTGTTCTCATGTTGTTCATCAAACACATATTTTTCAGCTACCGTGAAGCTTAAATAAGCGGCCAGGGGACCGATTACAAGCCACAGCATCTTTTTACCCCAGCCCTGGGAACTGGCAAGAATAGTGCCCGCTGCCCCAGGAATTGTCAGGTAAAAGCCAATCCCGTAAGACTTTGAGACGCCGAGATCAACCAAAACATTCGTAAAGAAAACATAAATCGTGGCAAGGCATAAGGCTAGAATACCAGCGATACTGGCAGCCAATGCATTTCTCTTATTTCCAATGGTTAGCAATAGGGTGATTATGGCAAATGCGGGTATAAGCCAGAGCAGCGGCATTGCAAAATTGACCTGTGGAAAGGGATTGGCCAGTTTGAATTGCTCGTCTGCTATTTTGAAGAAATTACCATTGGGCATATCAGAACCTGTGATAGCTGTTGTATCCCAGGAAACCCAGGTAAAAAAGAATGCAATAAATAGAATGGCTGCAAACAGGATGGTCAACCATTTACTAAAACCTTTTGGAGGTGTATTTGCCATAAAGGGATAATTCTACAAATCCGGTGGACAAATGTACAATGTTTAAACATTGATACAAATGTATACCTGTTAAAAAATGTAAAAGCCGTGCCCGCAAAGCGGGACGGCCCTTATCTTACTAACCCATCTGCTCCTATCGGAGCGTTTACTAAAAATTTATACTGCCTGCGCCTCTTTTATTTTCTCTCTGATCTTTGTTTCAATTTCTTTTGCGAGTTCAGGATTATCCAGCAGAAGCTGTTTTACAGCATCACGGCCCTGTCCCAATTTATCGCTATTGTAGCTGAACCAGCTACCGCTTTTTTGCACAATGCCCAATTCTACACCCATGTCAATGATCTCGCCGGTTTTGGAAATTCCTTCCCCGAAAATGATATCGAATTCAGCTGCCCTGAAAGGAGGAGCTACCTTGTTCTTAACGACCTTAACTTTTACCCGGTTGCCTACTGCTTCATCGCCGTCCTTAATCTGTGACATACGTCTGATATCCAGGCGCACAGAAGAGTAGAACTTCAGGGCATTACCACCGGTAGTAGTTTCCGGGTTACCGAACATGACCCCTATCTTTTCCCGGAGCTGATTAATGAATATACAGATGGTATTTGTCTTGGAAATGGTTGCAGTAAGCTTACGCAAGGCCTGGCTCATCAGTCTGGCCTGGAGACCCATTTTACTGTCTCCCATTTCACCTTCCAGCTCCCCTTTTGGCACCAGGGCTGCTACAGAGTCAATTACGACCACATCCAGCGCTCCGGAAAGGATCAGACGGTCAGCTATTTCCAGACCCTGCTCACCATAATCAGGCTGGGAAATCAATAGATTATCTACATCTACGCCCAGTTTTCTGGCGTAAG
>CAMLGP010000057.1 GCA_946479535.1 uncultured Bacteroidota bacterium | reverse complement strand
TTGCAGAAACACACCATATCCGGAATCCAAAAGAGAAGATCAATAATGCAATTGAACTTACAGGCCTCACAGTGGAAAGCAAAAAGAAAGTGGGTCAATTATCAAAAGGATATAAGCAACGAGTTGGACTGGCTGCGGCATTGATACATGATCCGGAGGTATTGATACTTGATGAGCCAACTTCAGGGCTTGATCCAAACCAGATCATTGAGATCAGGGAGGTCATTAAAAAGCAGGGAAAAGACAAAACAGTTTTATTCTCCTCACATATACTGCAGGAAGTGGAAGCGATCTGCGACAGGGTCATCATCATCAATAAAGGAAACCTGGTAGCAAACGATTCGCTAACCAATCTGCGTAAGGGAAGCTCTGCCAATATTGTGAAAATAGAGTTTAAGGAATTAATTACAGAAGCACAATTGAAAGAACTATCAGCAGCCAAGACAATATATAAGACAGACGCTAACAACTGGCAGTTAGCTACTGATGATCCTGCTCTATTGCGTAAACAAATTCGAGATTTTGAATCGCAACATAATCTCAACATCGTTTCTTTGCAAAACGAAAACCAGAGCCTGGAAGAGGTTTTCAGGAATCTGACAAATAACCCCGTGAATAACTAACAATACTGAAGCTTGCCACATATAAGTAAACTCCAAAAACAAAAACTAACAAAAAAGTCATGAGTTACATTTCAGAAATCTTTGCCCGTCAGATATTGGATAGTCGCGGCAACCCCACAGTAGAAGTAGATGTATTAACAGATGAAGGAGCATTGGGCCGTGCAGCTGTACCAAGCGGGGCAAGCACAGGTGCGCATGAAGCCGTTGAAATGCGGGATGGAGATAAAAAGAAATATGTTGGCAAAGGAGTGCTTAAAGCAGTGAAGAATGCAAATGATATCATTGCACCAGCACTGCTCGGTTATGATGTAGCAGACCAGACAGGCATTGATCAGATGATGATTGAACTGGATGGAACGCCTAATAAAGCAAAGCTGGGAGCCAATTCTATTCTTGCCGTTAGTATGGCTGTAGCAAAAGCTGCTGCGGAAGAAGCTGCACTTCCCCTGTATCGTTATATCGGTGGCACCAATGCCAGGGTATTGCCCATTCCCATGATGAATATCCTGAATGGTGGTGCGCATGCTGATAATAAGATCGATTTCCAGGAATTCATGGTAATGCCAGTTGGCGCTTCAACCTTTAGCGATGGATTGCGCTGGGGTGTTGAAATTTTCCATGCACTGAAATCAGTATTGAAGAAAAAAGGATTCAGCACCAATGTAGGTGATGAAGGTGGATTTGCTCCCAATATTCAGAGCAATGAAGAAGCTATTGAAACAGTATTGACCGCTATTGAAGCGGCTGGATTTAAGGCAGGTTCACAGATCATGATCGCCATGGACGCTGCCAATACCGAATTATGGGATTCAAAAAAGAAAAAATATGTTTTCCATAAAAGTTCTGGTAAGGAAGTAAGTAGTGATCAACTGGTAAAGTTCTGGGAAAAATGGGTGAATCAATATCCTATTGCATCCATTGAAGATGGAATGTCAGAAGATGATTGGGAAGGATGGGCTAATCTTACTAAAGCAGTAGGTAAAAAATGTCAGCTGGTGGGAGATGATCTGTTTGTAACCAATGTAACCCGTTTGCAGACAGGTATTGATAAATCCATTGCCAACGCATTGCTGGTGAAAGTTAACCAGATCGGAACTGTTACGGAAACAATCAATGCGGTTACACTTGCACAACACAATGGTTATAATACCATCATGAGCCACCGCAGTGGTGAAACAGAAGATACAACCATTGCTGACCTGGCAGTTGCACTGAACTGTGGCCAGATCAAAACTGGTTCTGCCTCCCGTACAGACAGGATTGCCAAGTACAATCAGCTGATCCGGATTGAAGAGCAGTTGGGCGATTCGGCTATTTATCCCAAGGGTAAGATCCGTTTTGGTAAATAAGAAGAAAGAGGATTTTTTTGTGAATATTGAAATTGAAAAATTAAAAGGCAGGCACGTCTATCTCCAAAAACTCGTGCCTGCTTATAAAGAACTGCTCAGCCCTCTGGCGAAAGATGAACGGATATGGGAGTTTACCCGCCGCTTCACTATTGACGATACTTACGACAAGCAGTTTTCTGATTACTTCAACAATGCCATTGATCCAAATGGACGAGGCGTTCAGCAAACCTTTGTAATACATGAAACGGCCACAAACCAGATCATTGGAATGAGCCGCCTTTATGAATATGACTAGGCTGAAAAAATGATCGATATTGGATATACCTGGTACATTCCATCTGTATGGGGTAAAGTTTACAATAAAGAATGCAAACTGCTGATGCTGCAATATGCATTTGAAGAAATGGGAGTTTGCCGCGTTGAGTTCACGGTAGTTGGTCAGAACATCCGTTCTCAAAAAGCAGTTGAAAAGATTGGTGGTATCAAAGAAGGGGTTTTACGAAAACATGGATTCCGTCCTGATGGCACACCCAAAGAAACGGTCTACTTTAGTATCATCGATGATGAATGGCCCTCCGTAAAACAAAGACTCCAAAAGATGAGTTATTCAGACCAGTGAATAAATTTTCCAATCAATTAACAGGGAGGGGCAATGTTTTGGCTATACTGTTTCACTTATTTAAACTAGTTTTACTTCACTTTCTGAATGAAAATATTGCTTCAAATATCTTCCTGGCTAAAGAATAAGTACCTGGTGGCAGTTTGCGTTTTTGCTGCTATCATTCTGTTTTTTGACAAGAATGACCTGTTTACACAAATGGCCAGAACCAGGCAATTAAAGCAGCTCCAGGAGAGTAAGGCCTATTATACAGCGCGTATTGCCTCTGAACAAAAAGAGCTGGACAATCTTAGGTCAAACCCCGGAACCGTAGAGCGTTATGCCCGGGAAAAGTACCTCATGAAGCGTGAAAATGAGGATCTTTTCATCATTTCGGAAAAACCCGGGAAGTCCAATAATTGACCAAAATCAGCACAATATCCTCGTCAGACTGACGTTTTTATAAAGGACATTACATTACCATCTGGACACTTAACATTTTGGACATCAATGGGTTGCCAATGACAAAATTTACCCCCGAGCACCTTTTACAGTATCTGTATAAAGAAACCTCGACCAAGGAAACCGCTGCTATTGCAGAGGCTCTTAAACATGATTGGACTCTACGGGAGAAGCTGGCTGTTTTAAAGACCTCTATGGAGAGATTAGATCAGATCCGTGAAACTCCTAGAACAGAAGTTGTTCTAAACGTTCTCGCTTATGCCCGTGAAAAATGGGCAGAAGAGGTAGAATGATCCGTAAGTTCCTCTTAACTCTTTAGCATCTACCTTTGGTAGATGCTTTTTTATTTTTAATAGTTATTAATGCCCCCGACCCGTAAAGAGCGTTACCGTTTTGTCATTGATTATTTCGAGAAGAATGTACCTGAAGCTGAAACCGAACTGGTTTATGATAATCCTTATCAGTTACTGGTAGCTGTTATTCTTTCTGCACAATGCACAGATAAACGAGTGAACATGACCACTCCGGCAATCTTTGACAAATACCCGGATGTAAAAGCATTAAGCAAAGCGAGCTTCGATCAGCTATTTCCTTATATCAAAAGTATTTCCTATCCCAATAACAAAACAAAGCACCTCATTGGTATGGCCCAGATGGTGATAAAGGATTTCGGTGGAAAGATCCCAATGACCATTGAAGAGCTTATGCGGTTACCAGGTGTGGGCAGAAAAACAGCCAATGTTATTACTTCAGTAATAGATGAGCAGCCTAATATGGCAGTAGACACTCATGTGTTCAGAGTGAGCAAAAGGATCGGTTTAGTTCCACAAACAGCGTCCACTCCATTAGCAGTTGAAAAGGAATTAATAAAGAATTTTCCGAGGGAGTTGATTCATAAGGCACATCACTGGCTGATATTGCATGGCCGGTATGTATGTGTTGCCAGAAATCCCAAATGTGCTGAATGCGGTCTGCGCCCTGTCTGCCGTTATTTTCACAAAATAAAAGATGAATTTCCTTTTCTAGACTAACTCAGGTAATCGTAAATTTACCACCTTGATTCGATTGTTAACCTGGTTAGTAGCACCTTTTAAAATTGATGGGAAATGATACGGTGGTGGATGGCATTGTGGCTGATTGGATATGGGGTATTGAAAACCGAAGCTCAGTTTTACTTTTATAATGACCGGTATTATGCCGGCAATTTTGTTTTAGAGGGTGGCTGTTCCGGTGGGGTTATGAACAGCCTCACAGACCTGGGTGGAATAAAAGGGAATGGAAGAACCTTTTTAAAAGATCTCAACTGGTCCGTTTCCCGGCCTTCTTATAGCGTCTTTTTTGCTGGCTTACTCAAAGAAATCTTGGGTTTAAGATTAGAAGTTACTTCCGGTAAGATCTCCTCTTATGATAGTCTCCTGAAAAGCCCACAGAGTGATCCCACCCAGCGATATGGGCGTAACCTCGGCTTCCGCTCCAATATCACAGAGATCCAGCTTACTTCGGAATTTTATCCGTTCTCATTTAATAAGATAGATAAGATATCTTTTTGGTCGCCCTATGTAATTGCAGGCATCGGGTATTTCTGGTTCAACCCACAGGCAAGCCTGAATGGAACCTGGTATGATTTAAAGCCTCTGCGTTTGGAAGGACAGGGATTCCCGGAATATTCCAGACATAAAACCTATCAACTTCAGCAACTCAATATTCCTGTTGGATTTGGTATCAAATACGAACTCAGCGCCTGCCTCAATACACGATTCGAAATACTTCACCGTCTTCTTTTCACTGATTATCTGGATGATGTTAGCACCATATACATCGATCCCACTCTTTTCGATAAATACTTATCACCCGCACAGGCTGAATTGGCGAAACAGTTGTACTGCAGGATCAGGAACCTTCCGCCTGGTTCCAATATCCAGGAAGGAACTGCACGTGGAGATTATAAACACAATGATGCATTTTTTACCATTCAACTAAAGGTCAGTTGGGTATTCAGAGAAAAGATAAAATGATCAGATCATCAATCATATTTTCTTCCCTTGCTGAATAGCAAATCAGTGTAAGTAAGATTAAGCGTCAATCCAAAATAGGTTTCTTTGATCAGTTTGGACTGAGTGGTCCCCTTAACTCCTACTTCACCGGAAAGTGTATAGACCAGCCCATTGCCGATCAGTCCGCCAGTTCCTAATGTAAACCCATATTCCCTGACTGGTTTATTCCTGATCTGCAAATAGCCGGTATTATAAAATCCACCTAACTGAAAAAACTTGTAGTCTACTTCTTTCCCCTGCTTATTCCTGAACCCGGAAAATTCAACTCCTCCTGTTAGCCTGTCATTATTGATCATTTGCCAGCCAGTGCTTTTGATCATTAATGCAGACCAGTCTTCATGTGTATAATCAAGCGCCAACGTTGTTTTCTTATTATGCCTGAAGGAAATGCCTCCGGCTATTGTCTGAGGCAATGAAAACCGGTCCGCTTTTGTAAATACATCTTCCCTGATCAACTGGTCTCCTTCCATAACCGTCAATGTGCGCTCTGCTGAAAATTTCTGCTCTGGCGAATATTTACCGCCAAGGGAAAAATCCCATCGCTTGTTCACAGGAATCTCATAGATCAATCCTCCGGTAAATACAAACTGGCTCATATAATCCTGCTGCTTTGTTGTAAGTGTATTGAGCAAAATGGGATCACCCAGTATCTCCGACTGATTGATACTTCCTGCAATAAACGATGATTTGATCCCAAGTGACAGATGTTTGCCTAAAGAAAAAGCATTTGTCCAGTGATAATCATTCAAACCCCCATCCCCTTCCATGGAAGTCTCATAACTGATAGAGCTGCCTTCAATAAATTTATTGCCCCTGAATTTGTAATTCACATTGCTGAACTGGCCAAAGCCAATGCTGCTGGCCCACCACCCATTGATTTTTACTCCTAATTCAAAACGCTTAATCCACATATCCTTGTTTTTACTATTATCAGCATTAATAGGTTCACCAGAATAAGTGGAAGTTTTTCCTGTCATTGATATATGCGCCAGGTAAAAACTTCTCGGTAACCCACTGATGGCAGCCGGGTTATTATCAATAAATGCCACACCAGATCTTATGGCAAGCCCTGTTCCTCCCATGCCACTGGTACGATTATAGGCCTTAAAATCAATATCCCCGATCCCATATACAGAATAGGGATTGTTCATGTTCTGGGAACAGACATTCAATACAACTAACAAACCAGATACGCACAATGATATACTTATCTTATTATTTGATGCCATAATTATTTGTTGATGGTTAAGACAGACAATTGTAACTGACTTACAAACCCGTTATGGGAGCTGCCTCCCATTATGAACCGGGTAACATCTGGTTGCGAAGCCGTGAACGTTGGCTGAACATATAGCGCAAAATCCTCGCTGCCCGGAGTAGTCAGCAAATGTTCAATATAGGCAGTGAGATTGAACCGGTAATAATTATTCTTCCCATAAATTTCATCGATCACCGGGTTGGCATATAGCACCCCATTACCTGTTGAATCAGGTATCGATCCTTCATTGATATTACTGGCATTGGTAGACACCAGTTCTATAGTTTCCGGCAACCGGTATTTCCCTTTGTCAAACGAATAATCAGCCGGTCTAAGGATCAATTCTGCTTTTAATAATTTAAGATACTGGTTGGTCAACAGAATGCCCCGTAATCCCGGGAAGCTGATCTTGCATGCCAGCCCTGTCCCCAATTGTGAAAAGGAGTAACCCGCTGTCTGGGAAGAAGGAAGTTCTGAAACTCCTGGCGTGGTTGAAATGATCCCCGTACCTGTGCGATCTGCTCTGACCTGGTTATAGGTTAATGTATTTGCTATGGAAGAGAAATCCAGGAAACTATTTATATTAAAAGGGGTATTGGTATGATAATATAATCTCATCACCACATTAGTTCCTGTCTGCAATCCGAATACTGCAGTAGTATCTCCATCACCCGTACTCAGTGAAAGTCCTTTGAAATAGGTCAAAAAATTATCATAGTTAGTGATCTCAGATGCCTGCTGTTTTAGCAGTTCAAACAACTCTATTCCCTTACTATCTTCAAGACGAATAATGATTGAATCGTCCGTTAGAGGCCGTATTCGCATACTCCTGCTTCCTATTGGAACAGAGTTAATATCTGTGGAGCTTGTATTGTATAGCCTGCCAGCATAACCTGTAATAATGGTTTGTGCCAACTGATGCACATAAATAGTCTGCACCCTGCTGGTATCACCATAATAATAATCATTCAGCCTAATGATCAGTGCCAGTGAATCATAAACAGTTCCTGTTGCCAGTTCCGGAATTACTAAAGGTTTTTCCATTTGAAAGAATGGTCTTGCCGTAATGACACCCAGGTAAGGATCTTTATATCTTCCCATCAATAAGGTTGTAGCACTTCCGGTTTCAAATGAATCGGTAATAACGGTGGATTGCTGAATACCCACGCTATCTATATAAACAAGATGCGAATAATTACTTTCTGGCACCGTACCAAATTCAATCTCATTTCTTGTACAGGAAACTGTGACCAGATGGGCAGTTAACACTAATAGAATAATTACGGATCGATTGCAGTTCATTTCTCATTTATTTGAAGGATCGCAATATATTCCTGAGACGCTCCGCCAAATTGTTATAGTCTATTAATGCCTGTTATTAATCTGCGAACCGGATTCCTGCATCGATAATCCTGTTTTTGTTAAAATCACATTAACGTATGCACATCATTTCTCCTGATAGATTTAAAGGCAGTATCTGTCCCTGTTACCTGCTTATCCATCTATTTTAAGATAGCTTTCAGGAGATGACCCAATATTTTTATAAAAATTTATTATGAGAAAAACATACGCCTGGCTGCTGGGCGGTCTATTGATCGGTTCTTCCCTATTAGTTACTTATGGCTGTAAAAAAACTACCAGTGATGATGAGGATGTTACCGGTAACTGGAAAAAAACAGATGTATTTGGTGGAGATCCCCGTAGTGAATCCATCTCCTTCACCATTGGCAATCTGGCCTATATTGGAACTGGTGCCACTTCAACCGAACGATTTAAAGATCTCTGGGAATATGATCCCGACAGAAGATCCTGGAAGCAAAAAGCTGATCTGCCCAATGAAGCTCCTGCACGCAATTCAGCCGTTGCTTTTAGTATAGATGGCAAGGGATATTTAGGAACCGGATATGATGGCGTTAACCGGCTTAGTGATTTCTGGGCTTTTGATCCCGTAAGCAATCAATGGGAACGTAAAGCGGATTTTCCGGGTGGAGGCCGGTATGATGCAGTGGGATTTGCTTCCAGTGGTAAAGGATATATTGCCTGCGGTTATGATACCAAGGCATTGAATAATATGTGGCAGTATGATCCGGGATCCAATACCTGGAACGCAAAAGCAAGCGTGCTGGGTGATAAGAGATATGCTGCAATGGCATTCGTGATCAATAACATTCCTTATGTTTTATCCGGCATTAATAATGGTGAAGTGCAAAAAGATATGTATGCATACGATGCCGCCAGCGACAAATGGACAGAGAAAACCAGGATCTATAATTACTCCGATGAATCCTATGATGATGATTATGGTACGATAGCCAGGCAAAACGGCGTTGCATTCGTAATGGGCAATTATGCCTATATCACAACCGGCGAAAATGGTTCAATTACCAGCGCTACCTGGCGTTATGATCCATCAACAGATCGATGGCTGGAGAAAACAGGTTTTGAGGGTACGGCACGTAGTGGAGCTGTTGCCTTTTCTTTAAATAACAGGGGATTTGTTTTTACCGGCAGAAGCGGATCCCTGGTATTTGATAATGGCTATGAATTACTTCCTGAAGATGATAAGGTAGATGGGGACTAGAAAGTACAATATAATTGTGATAGCACTATCAGTAGCTATTGCTTTTGCCATTATTATTTCCCCCTGTAATAAACACCGGCAATCTTCTTATAATAGTTTGGTCTATCCTGTAAATGAAGGCTGGGGATATGATATCCTGGTGAGGGATAGTGTATTTATTCACCAGCAATCAATCCCTGCACTCGAAGGGAATAAACCTTTCATGATCCGGGAACAGGCAGAAGAAGCCGCAAGGGAGGTCATCTCAAAATTAAAAAAAGGTGAATCACCTTCATTTTCCCGCCCGGAGATTGAACGCATAATGCTCTTGCAATAATTAATTAGTACATCAAAACATTGGGGCGAATGGCCAGACGGAGCAATATTAATAATTTTCTATTCACGCTCTTTGGATTACAAAAAACAAAGAATGTTTCTCATCTATTAGTCATTGTGCTGATCCATATTCTGGCCTGGTGCCTGTTTTTCATATTACCACTTATTTTCCTGCCAATAAGGGTAAGCAATAGCAGGCTGTTATATGCAGAATTCCTTAGCAAACTGCTGCCAATCGGATTCTTCTATTTGAACTATTATTATCTGCTGCCCCGTTTTTTTGAACGAAGAAAATTGCTCGCTTATTTCATTGTCATCATCGCCTGCATTGGTCTGATCTCACTACAGGAGGTGATATTAAGAGAAAGGTTGCCAGGCCGAGGTGTCAAATTCTTTACAATGGCGGTAAGAGGACGATCTTTTTCAGATGGAAAAACGCCAGGAGGAAATTTATTCTTTGTTAGTACAA
>CAMLGP010000056.1 GCA_946479535.1 uncultured Bacteroidota bacterium | reverse complement strand
AAGCAACATTGCTGAAATAATTGGTTTTAGGAACCGGTCTCAACTGACCACCTACACGCAATTCCCATTTGTCCTGTACAGTAGGATCAGCCTGTCCATAGAACCGGTATTCGCTCCATTTGTTCTGTGAAAAGTCAACACCTACAAGCCATCCGCCTTTATTATCAGTAAGATTTACTTCTTTTTCCAATACAAATCCTGCCGTATAATTGGAAGGGTAGGTAATGGTTCCTTTCACATCAGATTTCACAGACACACTATCAAGTCTTACATTACCCACGCTCTCATCAAAGAAGTATGTTTCGCGGATGACATCCTGTCTTGCATTTAGATTTTGTTTCCAATTACCATAAGCACCCAAAGTCAAATAAAGGTCCTTGCCTACCTTGTTGAAAAACTGCAATCCCGCATTTGCATACAGATTACCGTATGATGTTTTTGTCTCGAAATTGCCGCTATTATATTCCAGGCTATCATTCAGAATAGTACGGCGGCTGCTGATATCTTTCTTTCCAAATAAGTAACCACCATTCACCCCAAATGAAATGGAGCTATAAGTGCCAAGCTTAACCCTCCAGCCTGTCCCAACAGAAGCAAGATAAGCTCCTCCATCTCCTGTATTCGTTGTTTGAGCGGAATCTATTGATAGACCTGTATTGGGATCAACCAGTTTTTCTTTGCTAACTACTTTATAGCTTACGCGCGTAATAGGTCTTAAACCAAAGCTCAATCCCCAATTGGGACGTAATGGTACACCAACCTGCACATGAGAGAACAGGAAATTACTGGCATTGAACTTTGCGATATTATTAGGTTCACGTAATGCGCGGTTCTCCAGATTAATACCTACATCAAGGATGGCTCTTCCGTACTGCATTTTCTTGGAAGTCTGTTCCCTGAAAGTCTGGAATGAGCCATAAGAAGCTGGATTATTATAATTAATGGTAAGGAAGTCATTGTAACCGGCAGAAATACCTCCCATACCACGGCTATTAATATTGGTGGAAGGAACAATATCTCCCAATCCATATCTCGTGTAAGGTGAATTATCCTGTGAAAAAGCAGGTAGAAAGCTAACTATGATCAACACCGTAAACCAACTCCGTAAACCACATAACACATTGATAATCTTAGGAGTTATTGACTTCGCTAATGGCATAAAGACCTTTAAAAATTAATTCTGGGTCTGCAAATATCTTCTTTTTCAGGTGCGCACCCAAATGCACTAAATCACCCCCGGTTAAAAGGACGTTAAAGTTCCCGAATTTTTCTTCATAAGCGGCTATGAATCCGTCGATTTCCTTAGCAATTCCAATCACAACTCCGCTGAGAATATTGGTGGTTGTATCATAGCCTATCAGGGGTGCATTGCTGTCTGCCTTTATTAAGGGAAGTTTGGCAGTATAATCATTCAGTGATTTCAATCTGATCTCCATTCCTGGAGAGATACCACCCCCAACCAGTTCATGATATTTATTGATAAAATTGTAGGTGATACAACTACCTAATGCAATTACCAGGTTGTTTTTATTAGGATAGAAATGAACGGCGCCAGCTGTAAGCGCCAGCCTGTCTGCCCCTATTGTTTCCGGTTTTCCTACAGGAGTCGTAAAAGGCAGTTTCGTTAAATGGGTGAGCTTATGAAATTTTGTTTTTGAAGCAAGCACCTGTTCCATTCCCTCATTATGATCGATCACCGAAGACAGAATGGACTTATCTGCTTTCCATTCTTTCACCAAAGATTCTATTGCTGCATTGGAATCATCCTGCAATACAAATACTTCTTTGATATCGGCATTTTTGAAGATGGCAACCTTGCGTCGCGTATTACCAAAATCAAAGCAGAGAGTAGTTGACATGATTTTTGTCTGGTTGGTCCGTACTTAAAGATCAAATCCCGGCAAATTCTTGAAATGACCGTTCTGTTTAATTTTTTCTTTTAACTGTTCCATTCCTGCAACCATGGGTATTACCTTGGCGAGGTGTCGCTTTAAATATTCCTGACGTTGCAGTTCTTCCATTAGTCCCAACAATTCATATTCTTCTTCCAGGGACATTCCAATATGATGCGCCACATCATAACTTTTAATCGCTTCATCGGCCTTGGAAAAGGTCTTGGTTACTTTCAAGAGCTCATGCAGATCGCGGATACCAGCCAATACTTTCCGCATTAACTCCGCATTACCGTTATCATCATTATCCGGATAGTTCACAATGGCGCCACTATATAATTTATCAGGTATTTCTTTTATTACTTCCAGGATCCGGAATACTTTATCTCCTCTGGTTTTTATATCCATCTCGCCATTCTCCTGAACAGAAGTGATCTCAATTATTTCCACCAGTGAACCAAAATCCTGCATTTTTTTATCAATGACCGTTGGAATGCCAAACTGCTTCTTTTGCGTCTGACATTCGTTGATTAATTGCTTATAGCGAGGCTCAAAAATGTGCAGGTTCAATTGTTCGCCGGGATACAACACAATACCAAGAGGAAATATGGGAATGAAGTTCGTCACAACTGTAAAGGTAGGGAATCCATAAATTTTATAACTGGTGAACAGACTCCGCTTTAAACCATTTCCACCACCAGAGTACAATAAACGCATAAACAAAAACGCCATACTGAACTTCCAGGCCCATATCAAATAAAAAACTAAATGCTGCAGTGATGTTAAGCAATACCCAAACGAGCCAGGGTTTTCTTTTATTGAAAAATGGAATTAATACGACAATAGTAAATACCAGTACTCCTGTCCATCCGCAGGTTAAACCATATATAAGCCATTCACTACTGGGATATAACATATCCGTGTCCAGTATTTCCGGATATTTTGCCCTGTCCCATTCCTTTGTTTTATTATAAATATCACCTGCGCCAGTTCCTGCCACAGGATGTTCTTTTAAAAGATTCCATCCCGCACGAATGGATATAACTCTTGCCACATCATTACCACCTGGCAGGTATTTTAAATCTTTGAAATAGGAATAATCATAGCTGATATACTTTATCCGGTTTTGAAATGAAGGAAATAAAAGCCAGGCCAGAAACGGCAATGCCAGCACCGATAGTAACAGGATTGCACCCTGCCATCTTCTTGTTCTTTTGATTAGCAACCAGCAGCCAGCCACCAGTAACATGATATAAAAGGAGAAAAGCCCTGTTCTCGCTGCTAACAGGTGAAGAAATATAATCAGCCAGCACATTATAATTATTAACACATACACAGCAATACGTTGCTTTCTTTTTTTCCAGGCCATCCAGGCCGTTAATAGAATAACGATACTTACAACCCAACTATACCTTACATGGTCATTTCCCAAAAGCGTGGCAATGCTTTTGGCCTTCAGGTAAGATTGGTTGATATTCTCCATATTCCCGGCATAATGAAACATACTCCAGATGCTGCCAGCAGTGGCGAATGCAATGAATAGATAGGCCAGCCAGTCCCATTGTTTAGAGGAGAACCGAATGGGTCCGGCAAAAGCAAGCGGCAATACAAGTAGTGGGATCTTTAATCGTAAAACAGATAGCCATTCCTGTTTATCCTCACTCCACAAGCCGGATATAAGTGGCATGAAAAAAAGCAGGCTCATGCTCCACAATAAAGGTGTTGAAAAAAATGATCTAAACTGTTTGCCTGTATCCTTATGGCAAAAAGAAAGTACAATAAATAAAACCATTGATAGGGAAAGAACGGCGCGGGAAAGGAATAATGCACCCATCATTGCCACAACACTGAAAAAAAACAGACTTTTTCGCAAGTCGATCATTAGGCAGTTAGCATATTTTTGATCCTGCAATTTACAAGATGTGCTATATCCTGACGTAGATTGCAGAATATTTAACTATCTCGTCCATGGAATGGCCAATATTACTCCAGGAACTTCAGCAGGGAAATGTGAAAGCATTGGCCAGAGGCATTTCTCTGATCGAAAATGAACAGAATGGCTATGATGCCATGCTTCGGTCCCTACCCGCAAGTTCAACAAAGATCATTGGGATAACCGGCCCTCCGGGTGCAGGAAAAAGCACACTGGTGGATGCATTGATCGGCTTACTGGTAGAGAATGGCAAAAAGGTAGGCGTTCTCTGTGTAGACCCATCTTCTCCTTTTAACCTTGGTGCGGTACTGGGCGACAGAATAAGAATGAGTGATTGGTATACCCATCCCGGTGTATTCATTCGTTCACTGGCAACAAGGGGTTCTATGGGTGGACTACATCCCCGGATAATTGAGATCACTGATCTCTTAAAAACATTTTCTTTTGATCATATCATTATTGAAACAGTAGGCATTGGTCAAAGCGAAATTGAAATAGCAGGACTTGCTGATCTTACTGTAGTAGTGGTTGTACCGGAAGCAGGCGATGAAGTGCAGACCATGAAGGCAGGATTAATGGAGATCGCAGACATATTTGTTGTCAATAAAGCGGATCGCCCGGATGCAGACCAATTTGTAAAGAACCTGCGGCTAATGCTGGCACCTGCATTTAGCAAACATTATAATGAAGTGCCTGTATTGAAAACTGTAGCTTCTCAAAAACTGGGAGTAAAAGAATTACTGGATACCATCCTGCATGAATTACCTAAGGCTCATCTCACTGATAAAAAATTCTGGTTACTGACAGAGAAAGCCTACTGGCTCATTCAACAGAAAAGAATGGGTGATATCAAAAAAGAAGAGCTGAAGAAAAAGATCGAGCAAGAATACCTGGCCTCCAGATCCTTCAATTTATACCAGTTTGTTGCCGGCTTCTAACAGGCTGGCATTTTATGGAAAACGCAGTTTCCCCTTCCTTATTAATACGGAAAATCCGGTGTAAAGGATGAGTTTTTACTGAATATGCGTATTTACCCCTAGTTCTTTAGGCCTAAAGCTTTCAAATACAGGGAAAAATGTCTACTTTTTGAGGGCAGAGCCAATTGCTATGAGAAACCTATACCTGCAAAGGCTTCATCCTATATTCTACCTGACCATTTTGTGGCTACTGCTTTTATTGCCTTCTCTTTCTCATTCTCAAACAACAAATATCAGTGGTACAGTTAACAGTTACTATTCAGTACTTGCTGTTGATGCTGTAAGAGATGGGGTTAAACTTAATACTGTTGCAGGATTGGCTCCTCTTGATAAGGTTTTACTCATTCAAATGAAGGGAGCATCCATCAATACTACGAATGGAACAACACCTGGTTATGGTGATACAACTTCATTGAATAATGCGGGTAACTATGAAATCCATACAGTCTGTGCAATCAGAAATGACTCGGCATTTTTTGTAAATGATGTGTTGAACAACTATACCATTGCAGATAAAGTACAATTAGTAAAATTTGGGAGCTATGTAAACGCCAATGTCAATGGAGTATTGACAGGAAATACCTGGAATAATGCAACTGGCACTGGTGGTGTAATTGCTCTTTTTGTTGAACAGGATCTCACACTCAATAATATTATTACAGCTGATTCTCGTGGATTTGCGGGAGGTACTGCTGTGGTGAGTGGTTCAACCTGTCTTAATACCCACGGAAATAATTTTTATAATGGGAACGTTGCTCCAGGCGCTACGCAAAATGGAGCGTTCAAAGGAGAAGGTATTGCTGAACGGCCGGCAACCGAAAGCGGGGGTAAGGCAGCGCCAGCCAATGGTGGCGGTGGTGGTAATGATCATAACAATAGTGGTGCCGGTGGTGCCAATCTTGTACGTGGTGGATCTGGCGGAGGTAACTCAGGTAACACCGCCTGTAAAATGGCCTGGGTGAGTGAGGGAGGAAAAGCTTTGTCAAACTGGGGTGGGACCAAAATATTCCTTGGTGGAGGTGGAGGAGCAGGTCATAAGAATAATGTTAGTCAGTCCCAGGGAGGCGCAGGAGGTGGTTTAATTTTTATTCATGCTGCCAATATCATTGGTAATGGATTTCTAATAACAAGTTCTGGTGGTGGTGGTGGTGGGTCACAGTCAGATGGGGCTGGTGGCGGTGGTGGTGGTGGAACTGTCATAATGGATGTTGCCACCTATACAGGCTCACTTACCATTCTTGCAGAAGGTGGAGCTGGTGGCATATCAGATGATGGACTCAATAATAAACTTTGTTTTGGTGGTGGCGGTGGCGGTGGTGGGGGTGTCGTCTATTTTTCAGGAGCAACTCCTCCTATTGCCGTTTCAAGCAATGGAGGTCCATTAGGAATTGAATTCAACCGCTGGGACGCCACCTGTCCTGCTACGGCTGTTGTAGCTGGACCTGGTTTAACTGGATTGATCATTCCAAATTATACCTATAGATCATCCTCTACGCTGGCTGCAACCTGTACAGCAATTTTGCCTGTAAAGCTGGGATATTTCAATGCAAATACCGAAGGAAAGAAAGTGATACTGCAATGGCAGGTCCTTAATCCGGATGAAGCTTCAAATTTTATTGTGGAGAGAATGGATAAATATGGAAACTGGGTTTCTCTTCAAACCATCCAGGCAAATAACTCTCAAACAGAATACCAGACAGTGGATAATTATCCGGATGCCGGCTATAATAACTATCGTATTCGGATAAATGAAAAAAATAACGCTCTTTTGTTTACGGCTGTCAGAAGAGTATTTGTAGGTGTTACTATTGAAAGCTTCAGCATTTTCCCTAACCCCGCAAAAGACAGGATCACTTTGAGAGGTAAATTTGATGCTACTGCTACTATCCGGTTAGTGGATATTTCTGGAAAACTCATTCTGAATGCTCGCACGGGAAGTGCAAATACAACGGAATTAAAACTACCCAACCTTTCAGCGGGTGTCTATTTACTGCATATCAATAATGGCGTTGAAAAACTCGTCATTAGATAAAATAAAAAAGCGGCTCCCCAGAGCCGCTTTGGAATTCACCGTCCCGTCCTGTAATAATTTTTATTTACTATTTTCCCATTTACCACCATTGGTGGCGTTGTTATCATAACCCCATGTTCCAACCAGTTTTCCTGTTGAAGGATCAAAAGTTGCTACAACGGAGAATGTGGTATTCAAGGGAGCTTTCCACTGGTATTTGGCAGTGAACGTATTGCCATTCAGGCTCCAGGTTCCACTAATACACTTTGACACGCCACTTGAATTCAACTCTTCAATGATACCTCCAGGCTTTACATTCAGGCAATAGTAAATTGAAGGAGCCTCATTCTGGTAACCATACTTTCCAACCCATTTTCCTTCAATGGCCGTATTTGAAGGAGATGTGAAATTATCATTGTCATCCTTTTTGCAGGAAAAAATAGCCGTTGACAGGAACAAGGCAACAATGAAAAATTTGAAAAATCGCATTTTGTTAAAAGGTTTAATGATTAATGACTTTCGATTATGGTGCAAATCTATACCTGCCATTTCCCCTATTATAACAATGGTGAGTGGATGGACCTTTTATTGAGTAAAATGCAGAGAAACCATTAAAAGCTAGCGAATCATATATATAAAAAAAGCCCCGGTCCTTATAGTAATCAGGACCGGGGCACCTATTGTAATATATAATGATGGGTATGGTTAGAACTTTGAAAACTGTTCCATGAACTCCTGGCGTCGATTGCGGGAAATGCTGATATTGGCACCATCATCCATGATAATATAACCTCCTTCTCCTCTCACATACTTCCTGATATGATTCAGATTAATTAGAAATGAGTTATGTACTCTAAAGAAATCCGGCCCACTCAATGTTTCATCAATCTCCTTTAACACTTTTGATACAAGGATCTTTTTGCCACCTGTAAGCACCACGCTAGTATAATTGCTTTCTGCCTGGCAGTACAAAATGTCCTGTGTGGGAACAAAAATCATCCCATCTCCAGACGTGAGTGCTATGCGTTGAGGAGCTGGCTTAGTAGTCTGTTTAATATTCTGGAACAGGAGGTCTATCTGTTCTTTGGAAGGAGATGCCTTCTTTTCTTCAATGCGGCGGATTGTTTCTTTCAGGTCTTCCGGATCAACAGGTTTCAACAAATAATTAAGTGCGCTGTATTTAAATGCCTTTATCGCAAACTGGTCATAGGCTGTACAGAACACCACATCAAAAAATAGCTTATCAAACTGTTCCAGCATATCAAATCCGTTCATGTGTGGCATCTCAATATCAAGGAATACAAGATCAGGCTGGTATTTATGAATCGCTTCAATTCCTTTACTGGCTGCATTGCACATTGCTTCAATCTGCACCTGCGGGCAATAGGTCTTTAATAACCATTCCATCATTTCCAGGCTATTGCTTTCATCATCGATCAAGACAGTACGTATCATTGTTTATTAGTTGTTATAATTTAAGCTAGAGCCGCTAGTTACTAGCCGCTGGACTCAAAGACGGCTACTGGATGGTCTAATGACCAGTAGCTAGTGGCCAGATACTTTTTCTAAACCGGTATCTTCAAAATAACTTTTGTTCCTGCTGCCTCGCCAAGTCCATTCTTCAAATCAATTATTTCTACACTGGCGTTCAATTCTGCATGCTTGTTCAAAAGGCTCAGTCTGTTTTCCGTCAACTGCATTCCGAGTGATTTCCGGGAAGTAGCGCTCTTGCTTCTCAACTCTTTTGCCTTATCTCTTCCCACCCCATTGTCTTCAATAATACACTCCAGCATTGAATCTCCATTCATGTTCACTCTAACACTCAGGTGACCATTGCTCTCTTTATGCAGCAGGCCATGCCAGATGGCGTTCTCAACATAGGGCTGTATGATCAGTGGTGGAAGTTCTACCGTATCAGAACCCAGCCTGTTTTCCACCTTTACCTCATAGGTAAATTTCCTGTCAAATCGCAATGCTTCCATTTCAATATATAGCTTCAATGCTTCCAGCTCATTGGTCAGGATCACATTCTTACTGTTTGAATTATCCAGTATTAACCGGATCAGTTTTGCAAATTTGGTCAGGTACAGAGATGCTGTTGTCTGATCACTTTTTACGATATACCGGTTAATACTGTTCAGGCAATTGAAAATAAAATGAGGATTCATCTGGGCCCTCAAAGCCTGCATCTCCACTTCCGTCATTTTTTGTTGTGTATTCATCAGGATCACCTGAGCTTTCCTTCTTTCTTCTTCCGCCCTGGCTCTCACTATCTTATTTGCACACAAGGACGCAATTGTGGTAAGAATTGACAAGTGCTTTTGAGTGAAAAACCCTTTTTTTGAGTGCTCGCAATCGATAACCCCCAGCACCCTGCCATCGGATATGATCGGAACCGTGATCTCGGATAACCGGCGCACATCATCAATTATATAACGGGAATCTTTGGTGGTGTCTGAAACTATCTCGGGCCTGCCGCTAAAGCCCACGCTTCCCACAATCCCCTTACCCATGGGAATGCCAATTGGATCACTGATCTCAAATTCACGGGGACTCTTGGGGCCATGTGCGGCCTTTTGCACCAGTTCATCCCGTTCATCATCTACCAGGTAAATCACACAATCTTCAAACTGAAGCCTGCCAATACAATTCTTTGCCACATCCCAAAGGATATCATCCTCTGTCTGCTGTTCAGACAGGCTGGAGGCAAAATAATTGATCACCTGCTCGGTCTCTATTTCTTCCTGCTTTTCCCTGATCTTGTTATTATGCTGAACAATGAAGTAATAAATAGTTCCTATGATGACACTTAGCAATGTCCCAATAAACCACCAGCGCTGCCAGAAGGGAGGAATTATTAAAACATTGATCTCATTGCCTGCTGTAGTCCAGTTCACACCATCCGGACTTGCTTTCACTTTAAAAGTATAATTACCTGAAGACAG
>CAMLGP010000055.1 GCA_946479535.1 uncultured Bacteroidota bacterium | reverse complement strand
CCTGCCAAGCCGTTGAACCAGATAATAGGTGCCGCCAACGGCATCTACGGCTTCTCCGCAGCCATATATATCCTGATTGGTGAAAATTTTCACAAACAGTCCTCCGCCGGAATAGGCACATTTAACGTCAGTGATTTTCAGATCAGAGGGTGCAGAAGGTTTTGGTGTTTTTTCCATGGCGTTAGTAAGGCTCTGGCCAAACGTATTGCTCAGGCCAACAAATGGCGCCATTCCTGCGGCAAGGGCCGCTTTTGTCATAAACGATCGTCTTGAGGTTGACATAAAATTCCTTTGTTAAAGTGTTCAATAATTTTTTGATATTCTTCTTTTAAGGTTACTGTAGATTTACCAGGTTCTGTCTTTTAAAAAGTTCTGAATGGTTTCTTTAGGAACAGGCAGTTCATTTATATGATCATTGAGCCATTTGGAAAAATCTTTCTCAATATCGTCAGCCCAACGTGTATCAATTTGGCCGGCTGTGTATTTACCCTCTCTTAAGCGTTGATGACCAAACATGTCTCTCAGCCTTACAATTTCAGAGGTAACCACCACTCTTTCTGCAAGGTGTGGAGGAATAAATACAACTACGCCCATTTTACCTAACACCACATCACCTGGCATTACGGTAACTGTACGGATACGTGTTGGATGATTAATACCTACGATCATTGTTGTGAGATCGCGATTATTTCCGCCTCCGGGATTGTGAAAGGAAGGATCATAGCTGGTATAATAGGAGGTAAAGCTTCCGATTTCCTTTAGACCCTCCAGGTCTCTTATGGCACCGTCATAAACAATTCCGTTACCCGTTCTTGCATAGATGGCATTACCAACATTATCACCAATAGTTGGTCCATTCCTTTTAGCGCCAAATTGATCGGCTACATATACATCACCTTTTTGGAGCATCTCCACCGCCCAAACGTTTTGGGCTCTTCTGCCTTCTTTTTTTCCAATTGAATCAATTGCTTTCCATACATCTGGGCGGCCAGGCATAAAAGTGGCAGTTACTGCACGGCCAACCAGCACGCTGTCTGGATTAATGATCTGCCAGTCTTCTGCAATCTGGTATCTGTATCCTGCATTGCTCATTGTTGCCCAGGCCTCTTCCACACTTACCTGTTTCATTCTGCGAATAATATCATCCGGAACTTTAGGACGTCCATCCGGGAAACGCTCACCCTTCCATTCTGAGGTCAATGTTATCAGATCCGCCTTGGAAATTTGAACTGACTGGGCCTTTCCCAGATTCATAATCAATAACAGTATTATGCAAAAAAGCAGGTGTTTAATTCTGGTCATAAAAATTCAATTTTTGAATAGATTATTAAAAGCGTTTTGTTTTTGTTTAATTATCCTGTTGCAATTTGGCAATGGCGCCAAACTCGTCATGCAGCTTTACTCCCAATCTTTCAAATATTTCATAGTGTTTCATATAAATGGAATGATTATGGAAGTCAGGATGAAAATTGGCCATCAGTTTTACTTTTTGAGCGGCTTCATCAAGGTTTTTATACATTCCTAATTCAGTTGCGCTCAATAAAAATCCTCCGCAGGCTACGCTGTCTGACCCTGAATTCATTTTGATATGAACAGGCAGATTGAATATATCCGCAATTATTTGAGTCAGCAGGGGATAGGATGCATAGGTTCCATTCGCCGAAAGACTTTTAAATCCCCGATGGTCCTGTAATGTTTTTCCAATACTGTAAAAACCGAACAGGACGCCTTCAATAGTTGCCCGTACAAAATGTTTAAGTTCATGCTTGATATTGAGCCCAAAGTAAACGCCTCGTGCATTGGAGTTCCAGATCGGAGCTCTTTCACCCTGGAGATAAGGGAGAAAAATCAACCCTTCTGAACCCGGCATCATCTTGGCTGCATCGTGGATCATATTCTCAATGCATTCCTCCAGTTCATAGTCTCGCGTAAAATCGCCAAACTGCTTTGCAAACCATTCGAATGTTGAACCGGCATTATTGGTAGGCCCGCCGGTTACATAGTTACCTTCCGTAAGCAGATAATTAAATAATCTTTGTTTTTCATCCTGTATCACTTCTTTGCCAACCACCCTTACGGCACCACTTTCTTCTATTGTTATAGTAGCCTTTCCATCTCCCCATACACCTGCGCCAAGTGTAGCCATACAACCATCACTGGAACCAACTATAATTTTTATTTTGTCATGTAAACCCAATAATGTCTGATATTCTTTTTTCAGGCTTTTTGGTGAGTATAATACCGATACCAGTTCAGGTAAATGCTGTTTGGTGATCCCTGCACGTTGCAACGCCTCCTCTTCCCATTTTAACTTGTGAATATTTAATAATCCCGTAGCGGAAGCCACGCTATGGTCAATTACATATTCATCTGTCAGTTGCTGAATTATGTAAGCCTTAATTGAAAGGAATTTTTTCGTGGCGTTAAAGCGATCACTATCATTGTTCTTTAGCCATGTGATCTTATTCAATGGTGACATAGCGTGAAGTGGGGTACCAGTGGCCTTGTACAGGAATTTTCCCAACTCAGAGTTTCTCAAATCCTCAGCTTCAATCTTTGCCCGGTTGTCTGACCACACCATCGCGTTGCCTATGGGAGCTCCAAATTTATCGATCGGTAACACACTGTGCATGGCGGAGCTAAAGCAGATGCTGACTATATTATGCTTTTGAGGATGAATTTTTTCATTTAGAAAATTCTTCAGTATATATAGCATGGTAATGAAGATCTGCTCGGGATCCTGTTCACTATAATCGGGCCTTGCATGAAAAGTGGGATAGGAACCTTTGGCAGACCCAAGCATGCTGCTATTCATATCGAAGGCAGTTACCCTGATGGCTCCTGTTCCAACTTCAATAGTAACTATACAATCCATAAAAACAAATTTATTCGTTTGGTGTGATGTTTTTCTTTCTAAACTCACTGGGAGTGTACCCAGTGAGTTTTTTAAAAGTGGTTGCAAAATGTTGTGATGAATAAAATCCTGTATCCAGGGCGATATCCGTTACGTTTACATTTGGACGTTTTAGTAGCTTGATACCTTCCGAGATGCGTATGTTGATTAAATAATTCAGTGGTGAGAATCCGGAATAATTCTTAACCTTTTCAGTAAAAGCAGTAATACCCAAGCCTACTAATGCTGCCATTTCCTCAACCGTCCAGTGATGAGATAGATTTGCGCGAAGCGATTCTTCCAGCTGAAGAAATGATTTCGGAAAGTCCCGGCGGGCATTATTCTGTCTTGATAGCTGTCTTGCTATTAAAATGAAGAGCTCATCAATTGTTTGATTGATTCGGGCGGTAAATCCTATTTCCTGTTTAAGTAATTCGGCGCTTATGTTATGAAACAGTGTGGCCGCCTCTTTTACCTTGGGTAATACCGATGTGCGATTAAGTAACAGTATCTTCATTATATTCCTACATTCGCCTTCATTAAGCCGGGTCCATGGTCCCAATTCTATATTACCGGATTGGCTCAGGTTTAATCCAAGGTGTAACCAGGAGATGGTTCCAATGTCCAGCAGATCCTTTTCACCACCAAAGTTTTGTCCGGGAAAAATGATGGCAAGGTCTCCGGGATAAAGGATGTGGTGCTGGTTATCAATCATCCAGTCGAACCGGCCATCTATAACATAATAAAAGCGAAGGAAATTATAAGTTTCCCTCTTCAGGGAATCGAATTGTATGGTATTGTTCTTTTTGTAAGCAAACTCTATAATATGAGGGAAAGCATGAAGCTCCTTGCAGTCTCTTTTTAATACATTTTGATTCATGCGGCAATTGGCTATTACTCCTGATTCGTTAGACGATATTACAAATAATTGGCAATGAGATTGTTTAATATCTTTCACCGTTTAATCTTGGAAGTTTTTTGCTAGGAAGATTGGATACTTTGTATAACCGTACAAAAGACACTTATTAATTGTAACCTCAATAGATAGGAATTTTCAGAGGATTTCCAATAGCGGCTTGAAACTTTAAGTACAATAATATTAAATGCCGGGAACTTATTGGCCAAATGAGTAATCGGATCTTACTTTATTTCAATTTTGTAGTGTAAAAAGAGACGAAGCAAGTTTCTTCCCGACTCCTGTTTTTACAGGAGTTTTTATTTGAAGTGCCATAATTAAAGTTTACAGCGATTGCTTTTTAAATAAAATCTCAAAATATGAAATTACATACCAAACTTGCTGCCCTGATTTCCACCTTTATTAGCATAATGAGTTATGCTCAAACCACACAGCAGCCTGTGGTTGAAGATTTTAAGCCATCGGAGCTTAACCAGCCGGGGCAGGAATACCCAATGGTTAATTCCCAGGGTTATGCCAGGTTCCACATAGTGGCACCTGCTGCGGACAGTGTAAAAGTAAGCCTGGGTCTCGGTGGAAGAGGAGGTACCAGACTGACAAAAGGCGCCGATGGTGTTTGGACAGGAACAACTGAAGGCCCTATGGACGAAGGATTCCATTATTATCATATCAATATAGATGGAGGAACGTTTAATGATCCCGGCACTTTAAATTTTTATGGATCTACCAGATGGGAAAGTGGAATTGAGATTCCGGCTCACGATAAGGATTTTTATGCCCTGAAAGATGTTCCGCATGGCAATGTTCAACAAATTCTATTTCCTTCCCCAAGCACCAATACCTCAAGAAGGGCATTTGTTTATACCCCTCCCGGATATGAAAAAGAATCAAAGAAACGCTACCCTGTATTATATCTTCAGCATGGCTGGGGGGAAGATGAGACTGCCTGGAGCAACCAGGGCCACGCTAATCTGATCATGGACAATTTGATTGCCGGGAAAAATATTGAACCCTTTATCATTGTAATGACTTATGGTATGACAAACCAGATCAGATTTGGCGGAGGCCTTCGAAATTTCAAGGTGGATACCTTCCAAACTGTACTTGTGGATGAGCTAATTCCTTACGTTGATGCAAATTTCCGTACAATAGGCAAACCGTCGCACCGTGCCATGGCTGGTCTTTCTATGGGAGGAATGGAAACGCATTCCATTACTTTAAATAAGCCAGGTGTATTTTCCTACTATGCCCTTCTCAGTGGCGGGACTTATACTCCGGAGGAAATAAAAGACAAATCAAATGTGAAACTGGTTTTTCTTAGCTGTGGAAGTAAGGAAAGACCCGATGGTGTTAAAAATGCAGTGACTGCTTTAAAAGGTGCTGGATATAATGCCGTATCGTATGTATCAGATAATACAGCTCATGAATTTCTTACCTGGCGCCGTAGCCTGTATCAATTAGCACCGCTTCTTTTTATAGATAAAAAGTAAATAAAACCAGAATAAATCGGCCTGCTTTATCAGATCTCTTCCTGCACATGCAGGGGTCTAAAAAGCAGGCCGGTCTGTTGTTATTAATCTTGCTCGGACCTTAGCCCATCATCATTTTTCACCTTGTTAATATACTCAGAAGGAAGCATATTGAACCTGGCTTTAAATGCTTTGGCAAAATAATTGGGTGTGGAGAAACCGACTGAATAAGCGATCTGGGCCACGTTTTTTTTGCTTTTCCGAAGTAATTCTGCCGCCTTGTCCAACTTTACCGAACGTATAAATTCTACAGGTGTTTCACCTGTCAATTCAAGTATCTTGCTGTACAGTGTACTGCGGCTCATTCCCACATGCCTGCTGAGTTCTTCTACTGACAGGTTGAAATTGGTCAGGTTCTCGTGCAGGTAGATCATAATCTCATTCAAAAGCTTCTCATCGTCTGATTTAATATCAGATTCCGGGGTCAATACCTTAATCTGGCGTTTGTATGTACTTTTAAGTGTGTTGTTTAGCGTTAGCAAATTATTGATCTTGGCATTGAGTATCTGGAAATTGAAGGGTTTGGTTATATAGTCATTGGCGCCAGTGCCGAGTCCCATCAACTGATCTTTTTCACCAGTTAAAGCAGTCAATAATATTACAGGAATATGCCTGGTGCGTTTATCAGATTTTATTTTCCGTGTAAGTTGAATCCCATCCATATTGGGCATGCTAATATCAGTAACAATAAGCTGCGGGTGATGCGATAATATTTTCTGCCAGCCATCTTTGCCGTCCACTGCTTCAATAATCCGGAAGGAAGTCTGCAGATTTTCTTTAAGATAAAGCCTGAAATCCTCGTGGTCTTCTACCAGCAACACGCCAGGCATGTTATTGTTGACTGCTATTGCAGTGCTGTTTTCAGGCCGGAGCTCATCTTCAACGTTAGCAGTATTTGATAATTCAGGTTTTGCTGGCACCTGTTCCTCCATTTCGGGCTGAATTGTCTGCTGCCTGCTTAGAATTGTAAAGGGTAACCGGATGTTGAATGAGGTGCCACATCCTGGTTCTGTTTCCACTTCGATCTCCCCATTGTGCATTTTTACAAATTCGCGTGTAATTGAAAGTCCAATGCCTGTTCCCTGGTTGAGGATAGACAGGCTGGAAGAATGCTGAAAGAACCGTTCGAAAATCTTTTCTTTTTTATCAATGGGTATTCCAACCCCGGTATCAGACACTCTTATAGATACCCATTGTACTGCCATGTCTTCCCCCTTTTCAACAGCCGATAATTCAAGAGAAATTTTGCCGCCCTGATGGGTGAATTTAAAGGCATTTGACAAAACATTGAACAGTATTCGTTCAATCTTGTCATGATCAAAGCGGGTATATAATTTCTCAATCTTCGAGGAAAACTCAAAACTGATCCTTTTTCTTTCGGAAAGATCCTTGAATGAATCACATGTTTCCTGTATGAATGAAACAAGTTCGCCTTCTGTGGCATAGAGGGTCAATTCCTGTTCTTCCATTTTCCGAAAATCCAGCAACTGATTAACAAGATTTAATAATCGCCTTGCATTTCGTTTGATCATCTGTAACTGCCCTGACCATGGTTCATTATTTTGTTCGGCCAATAATTTTTCGGCCGGACCTAAAATCAGTGATATTGGGGTTCTGAACTCATGGCTCAGGTTCGTCAGGAACTTTATTTTAAGCAGGTCAAGTTCATGGATCCTTTCTGCTTCTTTTCGTTCCTGTTCCGCCCGGATCTTAATCTGTTCGAGAGCCATCTTTCTTTTGATTTTTCGAATGGCACTAGAGCGTAGATAAAACAGAAGGGCAATAATTGCTATTACATAAAAAATATAGGCATACGTACTGCGCCAAAAGGGAGGATGTACGAATATTTTAATGGAGCTGCCCTCATTGTTCCATACTCCGTCATTGTTGCTTGCGCGCACATGGAATACATACTCGCCTGGGTCAAGATTCATGTAAGATGCGGTATTTGAATTGCCCACATAATTCCAGTCGTCATCAAAACCTTCCAGCTTATAAGCATACTGGTTTTGCTCCGAAGATGTATAGTTCAATCCCACAAAGCTCAATGCGAAGTTTTGCTTGTAATCAAGATTGATCTGTCTGGCTACCGAAATATTTTCCCTGATAGGTCCTTCAGAAGAGGGTATCACTGACCGGTTTGAAATACGAAGGTCAGTCATCACTATCCGCGGTACGTTATTGTTTTTTATAAATTGAGACGGATTGAAATAATTGAATCCCTCAACTCCTCCAAAATACAATTCCCCACCCGGAAGTCGTAAACCGGAGTTCTGAAGAAAATTGTTATTCTGCACGCCATTGTGATGAGTATAATTATGGACCTTGCGGGATGCAGGTTCAATACTGCTTATTACTTTATTGGTACTTACCCAAATCAGGCCCTGTTGATCTTCCAGTATATTATATATAGAACTGTTGAGGAGTCCTTCCCTTTCTCCGTAGACCACCTGCTCATAGGTATCTTTTTTGAACATCACCAGGCCGCCTCCAAATGTTCCTGCCCACACATTGCCATTCTTATCCAGCAGCAGTGAAAGTACTTTATCATCAGGCAAGTGGCTGGTCCAGGTGCTGAATAGCCTGGATTTACCAGTTGCAGGCTCAAACATTACTACACCCCCGCCATGTGTGGCAATCCATATATTACCACGGGTATCCAGCTGCAGGTCCCGGATAAAGCCGTTGATGGGTAATTGAATATCATTTGCATATTTCGGTTTCGGCGTATAGCGGTGTATTACTTTATACTCGGAATTCAAAACATTGATGCCATTGCCGTTAGTACCTACCCATATATTCCCCTTTCTGTCCTCCGCCATACAAAAGATCTCATTGGAGTTAAGCTGCTGCGTTTCATCACTGTTAATGATCTTTTGTAATTTTTGGTTTGCAGGGTCAAAGAGATATAGGCCATTAGTATAGGTGCCAATCATCAACTTGTGCCGTGAATTCATCAATAATGAAGAAATAGACAGATAACCGGTTTGGTGAGGTGATGGTTTTAAATCGATATGATGAAATAACCGGGTTTTTGAATTGAAGAGACTGAGTCCGCCACCTGTTCCAACAAATATATTTCCGTCACCTGCATCAGCAAAAGCACTGACCCAGGAAGACTGTAATCCATTTTCATCAAATATGTTACTGGTAACGGAATTGAAAATGCTTAAGTTTCTGTCGTATTTACTAATACCACCTCCGAAGGTCCCTAACCAGCAAATGCCTTCATTGTCCAGGTAAATAGAGCGTATGGATTGTGCAGTCAGGCTATTATTATTTCGAAAATCTGCAAAGTATTGCGTGATGTGTCCGGTAGCAATATCCAGTATATCTAATCCATTCCCGGTTCCGATCCATAATTTTCCGCCAGCGGATGCAATAGATTGAACATTATTGCCAGATAATGATTTTCCCTCCTCTCCATTTTTGTAATAGTTGAAGAACTTATCCCCTGCATTTATATAAAGGCTCAGACCCTGATTTGTGCCAATCCATACATTTCCAATTCTGTCTTCTGTAATGGTGTTGATTCCATTTCCGGGCAAACTGGAAGGATCTCCGTTGATAGTCTGGAACTGTTTCATAACCAATGTTGCCGGATCATACTGAAACAGTCCATTAGTAGTTCCAATCCACATCCGATGCCGGCTATCTTCAAAAGCGGAAAGGCCGGAAGTTATCTTTGGCGCGCCCGCCTGAAGCGGAATATTGATGACCTCACCGGTTTTTGGATCCACCACATCAAATCCCGCAAAATGAATGACCCAGATACGACCGAGATAGTCACTACGCACAGCCCTAATTACATTACTTTTTATTCTGCTACCGACTACCTTTCCTGGAAACCTTAGGAAAGCATCTTTGGTCCTGTCATATAATGTTAAGGATCCGCCTCCTGTTCCTATCCATAAATTTCCAGCCCTGTCCTCGTGAATGGAAAGAATTTCATTGGAAGGCAAACTGGTAGAGTCATCTGGTTTGTGACGGTAAATCCGGAAACTGTTTCCATCAAATTTATCAAGCCCATCGTCTGTGCCAAACCACAACAAACCGGCCTTATCTTTCAATATAACATTAACTGTATTTGAGGAAAGACCATTTTTTGTGGTAAGAGCGGTAAAATTAATGTTCTCCTGTGCAAACGCTCTGGAAGCCAGGCAAATTACGAATAAACTAAACTGGATATTCTTCCTTAAACTCATGGCGAAAGTTAATTCATTATTTTAATCTGACAGTATTGCTCCAATGCATTTGATATCCTCAATTTCCAGGCTATCTAAAAGTGGTAGTACATTAACTGTTTTAGACGCCGAACCTATATAATTTCCCGTTATGGATAAATTTGCCCCTTTTTTTATGATTTATTATTAAGAAAATTAATCAGTTTGATCTTCAGGCTCAGCAGTTATGACATGTATAGT
>CAMLGP010000054.1 GCA_946479535.1 uncultured Bacteroidota bacterium | reverse complement strand
GCTACCAGTCCAGTTCTCGCCAATGCGATTGAGTTATTCAGCGATATAAACGAAATGTTCAAAGAATTTGGTGGTTACGTCTTCATAGGCCGGGTTGTATTGAGCTATCTCCAATGCCATTTCAAGCATATTCAGACTGTACATTGCCATCCATGCCGTTCCATCTGCCTGTTCAAGCGTTCCACCTCCGGGTATGGTATTACTTCTATCAAATACACCAATATTATCAAGACCAAGAAATCCACCTTCAAATACATTGTTCCCTTTATGATCTTTGCGGTTTACCCACCACGTAAAATTGATCATCAGTTTATGGAATGCACGCTCCAGAAATTCAATGTCTCCCTTACCGGTCATCTGTTTGTCAATCTTATATACCTGTAGACAGCTCCAGGCATGCACAGGAGGATTCACATCACCAAAGGCCCATTCATAAGCAGGTAACTGACCATTGGGATGCATATACCACTCCCGGAGAAAAAGGATAAGCTGCTCTTTCGCAAATTTTGGATCAATCATACTTAGTGGAACACAATGAAATGCAAGATCCCAGGCAGCATACCAGGGATATTCCCATTTATCGGGCATGGAAATTATATCCTCGTTATTGAGCGTGTGCCAGCTATGATTCCGACCTGTCTTTCGTTGTTCTGGCGGAGCAGGCTGGCCGGGATCACCATTTAACCAGCGTGGAATATCAATGTTGAAATACTGCTTGCTCCAAAGCATGCCGGCAAATGCCTGCCGCTGTATTTTTCGAAGGTCTTCTTCCCTGGTTTCACTGATATTATTATAGAATTCGTTGGCCTCCATGATCCTTGTGCTAAATAGGGAGTCAAAACCATTGAAAGGGTTATCAGTTACTGAATTTTTTGAGATCCGCAATTTTATTGTTACTGAAGATTGGGGATCGATCTCAAATTCATAAAGCGGACTGCATTTGGTACCTTCTTTCTTGTGTTCAATCCAGCTGAAATCACGACTGGTAACTGCCTTGTGAAAGGCATCTTTAACAAATGGCGATTTATTGGGTTGGCCGTATAATTTTTCCGTATTGGTTTCATTTTCGGTAAAAAGGGTGCGTATGGGCTTTTCAAAATAGAAATGGTATTCACCAGCCTCATGATGAATGGCCTTGATCTTATTAAATTCATTCCCTCCATCTGGGGTCAGGTATAATAACGGACGCTGATCCATTTGGCCAAAACTCCACAGGTTTCTGAACCACAAAGTGGGTAATACACTGATGAATTCCTTTTCCTTCCTACGATTATGAATACTTATGCGAATGAATATATCCTCCGCACTGTTCTTTGCATATTCGGTAAAAACGTCAAAGTATTTTCCGTTATTAAACATACCGGTGTCCAGAATTTCATATTCCTGTTCAAAACGGGAGCGATTGCGATTGGTATTGATCAGGTCATTGTAAGGGAATTCCTCCTGGGGATATTTGTATAGATGCTTCATGTAGGAGTGGGTAGGAGTGCTATCCAGGTAGTAATACAATTCTTTTACATCTTCTCCGTGGTTCCCTTCATTGCCTGTAAGACCAAACAGTCGCTCTTTCAGGATGGGGTCTTTTCCATTCCATAAACTTATCGCAAAACAGATGCGTTGCAGATCGTCACTGATACCTGCAATGCCATCTTCACCCCAGCGGTATACGCGAGATCTTGCATGATCATGCGGGAAATAATCCCATGCATTTCCGTTTTCACTATAGTCTTCTCTAACCGTGCCCCATTGTCTTTCACTGAGGTAGGGGCCCCATTTCTTCCAGCCATTATTTTTCAGGCGTTGTTGTTCAGCATTCATTTTCAGGAATTTTTCAATTGAGGAGTTAATGCAGGTATTTATCCGTTGTCTTCAAAACCGGGATAGAGTGTCATGCCGCCATCTACAAATAAAGTGGTGCCATTTACATAATCACTATCATCACTGGATAACCAGACTGCTGCCTTGCCGATATCCTCCACCTGTCCCACACGTTTTTGGGGAATAAGTTTTAGCAATTCCTGCAGATGAGCCTGTGTATCCCATGCGCTATGATTAATGGGAGTGGCAATTGCCCCCGGTGCAATACTGTTTATGCGAATTTTTTTAGGAGCAAATTCCTGGGCTATGGTCTTCATCATCAGCATCACCCCACCTTTAGAGGCTGCATAGTTTGCATGGCCTGCCCAGGGAATGACCTCATGTACACTACTCATGCAAACGATCTTACCGGCAGATTTTGATTTCCCATTCACGCCACGACGCAGGAATTCTTTAATTGCCTCACGCGCGCAAAGTAATTGCCCGGTCAGGTTCACTCCCAAAACAGAGGTCCACTGGTCAAGGGTCATTTCAGTAAAAGGCGCATCCTTTTGAAGACCGGCGTTATTGATCAGGATATCCACGGTGCCAAACTGTGCGATTACATCAGTAAACATTTGCTTTACTTCCTCTTCCTTGCTGACATCACATTTGTAAGTGATAGCCGATCCACCGTTAGCGGCAATTTCATCTACCACTGTTTGGGCCATGTCTTTGGCGCCGGGTACAGGGTAGTTAACGACTACTGTAGCCCCTGCATCGGCCAGTTCTCGCGCACAGCCGGCTCCAATGCCGCTGCTGGAACCCGTTACGATAGCTATCTGGCCATTTAGTTTCTTGTTCATTGGTTTTGTTTATTGATTAAAATAATGTGCCTGTTAATGATTTGGATACCGGGTATTTCTTAAAATGAGTAATCTCTTTTTGTATGAGTGAAATTTCAAAATCTGTTACCATGTTAGAGTAATTCTGAAAGGCTTCCCGGGCTGTGAGAAATGGGTTCAGGTATTTAACAGTCTCTGCTTTGTCTTTTCTTTCTGACATGTAATAAAAATGATCAGCTGCCTGGAGACGGCCCCAGAGATCGATTGACTTCCTGCATTTACTTTGTTGCACTATTGATTCAATGCTGTATATTTTTTTCAGGGTATTATTCTGCATCACGTTTTCAGCCCAGGCACCGGCTGTTCCTGTAGGGTCATTCCAGGAAATTGTTTGTGGCGCATTATATATATCTTTTGGAATGTGATTTTCAACCAGGTCTGAAGCAGTAGAAAAATGAAAGCCCTCTTTTTTCAATACCTCGGTGGGTAATGATTCGAGAAATTCAAAAATGCCTGTGTCCGCCTTTTTATAAACACCAAAGGTATCATAGTCCATAAAAAGATTGATCATTTCGGTTTGCGCTGGATGAGAATGAAGCCATTCGGCAAATTTGGCTGGGGTTAGTGGATGCTCACTCCAATTCTCATCATCAAATCGAAAGGCAATGTCATCGGAAAGTGTTGAATTGCGCAACAGCAAAACCGGCTGATCATGAGAGGCATTTTCCGGGGTATTATATAATTGATTTAGACTGCGTCCTTTTAAAATACTTTCAATGCCTTCACAAAGTATTCCCTTTAGTCCCATTTCCCCGGCCAATTGAGCAATCCGATTGTTGTGGATCAATTCTGTATTACGGAATACTACAGGTGATTTACCAAAAAGGCGTGTTATCAATTCTGCATGCCTGGAAACCTGCCGTTGAAACTCATCCCGAGAATGCAGGGAAGCTAATGAGTGATAATAGGTCTCTGCAAGAAACTCTACCCGTCCTGTAGCTGCAAGTTTTTTGAATGACTGGATAACATCCGGACGGTAGCGCATCATAAGTTCAATCAAGGTTCCGCTGATGGAATAGTTGACGGCAAAAGCTCCTTTTTTCTCAATGATTTGCTGATAGATAATCTCATTCGCCTGGAGATAACTGTTATTTGCGAGACGATTGCAATTTTCTTCATCAGCAGCAGGATCTTCATAGCTCTGGCAGATGGTAACATCTGACGCTTTGAATTTTTTCATCCGGTATGGCTGATGAACTTTAAAGTATAAGCTTACGGCGGTCATAAAAAGGATTATAGGTCCCGGATAATAACGGTCTCTGTTTGCACAGGACCGTTTTCCGGGCTACTTCGAAAACCCAAATCAACCTGTTCGATTGTTTATTTTGAATGAGGAAGCAAATATAATGCGGTGCGGAGGAGTACGATGTCGTGGCGATTACAGTAGGTTAGAGATAGTAAATGTTTTGAGTTGCGAAATTCGCAACTCAAAACATTTTTAATTCCATGCAACAGGATTATTCAGTTCAATCTGTTTTCTATTGTAGCAAAGAAGACCACTGCTTCTTAATTCATTTAACAGCATGTTTACGCTCTGGCGGGAAGTTGAAATAAATCCTGCGATATCACTATGCGTAAGGTAATTATTCAAAACGATCTTATCACCCATGCGATTTCCATCTGTGCGTGCCCAATGTTTAATAAAACGGATAAGCCTGTCTTTGGTATCCAGGAAAACAAGGTCTGCATGGCGGTTTTCCAGCCGCTGCAGTTTGCTGTTTACTTTTTTTGCAAAGCTTAAGATCATCTGAGGATTGTCCTGCAATATTTTTTTGAAATCATTTACATAGAATGAGCAGATGATGGTATTTGCTGTAAGGGCTTCGGCTGACTCGTCAGTAGCCAGCTGTCCTTCCAGGCTAAGGTCTCCAAAAATATCTGGCTCCGTAAGGATGTCCTTTATCAATTCGTTATCAGCATTCCCGTTGTCAGTGATCTTGACTTTCCCCTTTAAAAGAAAATGGATGCGGGTATAAGCACCTTCACCATAACTGATCAATTCGCCGCGATAAACGGTTTTGATCTTTGCCATTGAAGAAGCCTCAGCCAGCTTCTGTTCGGGTAATGAAGCAAGAAGGGGATGGTTCTTCAGGTAAAAGTATTTCATTTCTTGTGACATGGTATTCAGTTTTAAGGTGTGATTAGTTTAATTTAATGAGGAGGCTAGTGCGGTTTCAATTTTTTTGATCATAACATTTTTAGGGATAAGGCCGGTGGCATAATCAATTACTTCCCCTTTGGAGAAAAAAAGGATGGTTGGTAATTCCATTACACCATATTCATTGTCGATCCCGGCTTCCTTTTCTACATCTATTGTATAGAAGTTGACCTGTCCGGTATACGATTTGGAAAGCTCTTCAAATACCGGGGTGATAATCTGGCAAGCGCCATTCCATTCTGTTCTGAAATGGACCAGTGCCAGGCGGGAATTATTAATTACTTCTTTTCCGAATTCTTCCTTTGTAAGGGGGCGGCTCATAATTGTTTTCATTTTTTGTTCTCCTATATAGCCAACTGGCATGCCAGAAAAAAAACAGAGGGTTTTGGAAATGGCTGAAACCCGCCACTGGAAAGGGTTTCATGAAATTTAAGCGAGAGGGTATAGCCGCCCTTTCACAATGCTTTTTTCCCAACCTATTGGGAGTTTCCTGATATATTGGGAGCGAAATATTGGGAGGCAAAATGAATTGTTTCATTACGGGTTTTTAGCTGAATATCCGGCCGGGATTTATCTGCCAAATCAGAATAATTGTTAAAAGAAGCTAAAGCTGATCAGGTTGTCAATTACCCGACAGCTGTCCGGAAAAACGGATTCTACATTTGGTTATTAAAATTGAAATCATGAAAACAAAGGCCCTAATTATTACACTTCTGGTTGGATGTATTGCAATGAAAGGGATGACTCAGGATGCTTCAGCTCAGAGAACAAAAGAGTATAACCTTGAAGAAAATGTAGCTATTATGGGTTATGATCCTGTAACCTATTTCTTCCTGAATAAAGCCGTAAAAGGCAAAAAAGAATTGAGCTATACTTACCAGGGGGTGATATACCGGTTTTCAAATGGTGCCAGTCTGGAAGAATTCAAAAAACATCCTGCCAAATATGAACCGGAATATGGCGGCTGGTGCGCTTATGCCATGGGCGCAAAAGGGGAGAAGGTGAGCATTGACCCGCAAACTTTCAAGATCATAAACGGCAAACTCTATCTTTTTTATAACAGCTTTTTTAACAATACGCTGAAATCCTGGAATAAGGATGAAGCCGCTCTTAAGTCTAAAGCTGATGTTAACTGGCACAAAATTTATCATTAATATACCATTTACCATGACTATCAACTGGACTGCTATTGGATTATGGGTTTTACGCATATTGGCTGCGCTCATTCTGCTTCAAACACTTTTTTTTAAATTCTCAGGTGCTGAGGAATCGATCTATATTTTTTCAACCATTGGAATGGAACCCTGGGGAAGGATTGGATCCGGTGTGCTGGAACTGATTGCAGCCCTGCTAATCCTGGTTCCGCGGACCACGGCCTTGGGAGCCGCCCTGGGAATGGGTTTAATGGCAGATGCTATCTTTTTCCATTTGACCAAATTGGGAATTGAGGTGAAAGGAGATGGCGGCTTATTATTCTCTTACGCCTTGATAGTATTTATTTCCTGTGCCATTCTCCTATTTGTTTACCGGAAGGAGCTCATGAATATTATTCACCAGCTGCTACCTAAGAAGGGATAAAATATTTCTGCCTAAACCTCAAAAGATAACTGTATGCTCCTCAAAGAACCCCTTCAGAACATATTTGTTCAACTGTCTGAGTCCCTCAACCAGTTGAATGATATTGAATATACTCAGCAAAGCAGGATATTATTCAATGCAACAATCGGCCAGCACACCCGCCATATTATTGAACTTTTCCTTTGTCTGGAGAAAGGATATGGTGAGGGTGTGGTCAATTACGAAAAAAGAAAAAGAGATCATCGTATTGAAACAGACAGGAAGCTGGCGATACAGCTTTTAAAAGATATTTATCACCGTATTGATCGCCCGAATACAGAATTGGCCCTGGAAATGGAAGATTTTGAAGTTTCCGTTACTACAGTCTCCATTCCTACCAATTATTATAGAGAGATCGCCTACAATCTTGAACATACCATTCACCACATGGCATTGATCCGGGTAGGTATTAATGAAGTTTCTTCCCTGGTATTGCCCGATGATTTTGGGGTAGCATTTTCAACCATTAAATACCGGAAAGAATGTGCACAGTAAGTTTCATACCGGTAAGGGATAGCTATTTTATCACCTCTAACCGTGATGAAAAAATGACCCGGAAAAAAGCAATATTGCCGGCCGCGTATAAACAGGCGGAAAATTACCTGATCTACCCAACGGATGCTGATGCAGGCGGGACCTGGATAGTGATGAAGGAAAATGGCGATTGCGCAGTACTATTAAATGGAGCTTTTCTTGCCCATGTATCGAGACCACCGTATCAAAAAAGCAGGGGCCTTGTGCTATTAGATATTATTAAGGATTCCCGGCCTTCTCAATGCTTTGTAAAACTCAACCTGCAGAATATTGAACCATTTACGCTTATTCTTTTTGAAAATGGATCTCTGTATGAATTCAGGTGGGACGGACAGGAAAGATATTGTAAACAGCTGGCACCGCACCGTCCATATATCTGGTCCTCCTGCACACTATATGATGGACTGGTGATAAAAAAAAGAGAACGCTGGTTTGCTACATTCCTAAACAGGAACTCACTTCCAACTCAGCGTGATATACTGAACTTCCACCGTTTTACCGGCGATGGAGATAAATCCAATGACCTGCTGATGAATCGTGATAACAAATACGGTACGGTCAGTATTACCAGCATTCATCTGACGGCAGACCGGGGAAACATGAAATACCTGGACTTACAGACTAATGAACTATCAGAAAAAAATATTGGGTTCATAAAAAATTCACAGGAAGCCTGAGAACAGCAATTATGATCAAACGAATTACTCATACCAGTTTTTTTATCCGATTAATGCATTGGGAATACTGGCCGTTTGCAGTTGTATACGGGCTGCTATTTCCTTACTGGTTTTTTCTTTGTATTAGGGCAAGATCTTTTTTCTTTTTTAATACTTCCAATCCTCATATTAGCAATGGAGGATTTCTGATGGAATCAAAAAAATCAATTTATGATCTGATTCCGGGAAGGTATTATCCCGGGACCTTATTGTTTAAGACCGGAACAGATCCCCATGAAGTCATAGATTCAGCAAGAGATTACCAATTTGCTTACCCTTTAATAGCCAAACCTGATATTGGTATGAAAGGGCTTTCCGTAGAAAAGATTGATAATATTGATGAACTGAAGGAATATACACTTTCTTCCAAAGTGGATTTTCTGGTTCAGGAATACATCCCTTATGAAAATGAACTGGGTATTTTTTATTATCGTTATCCCAATGAATCGAAAGGCAATATTTCCGGAATTGTAAAAAAAGAATTTCTAAGGGTTGAAGGAGATGGGATTTCAACCATCAGACAATTGATATTGAAAGACAAGCGGTCGATCCTGCAATTACCAGTTCTGCAGAAATTATATGGATACAGGCTGGACCAGGTGTTACCCACAGGAACAGGAGAATTACTGGTTCCTTACGGCAATCATGCACGTGGCGCCAAATTCATTGATATCAGTCATTTGGCTGATCAGGAACTGGTTGATACCATTGACAGGATATGTAGATCTGTAGATGGATTTTATTATGGCCGGCTGGATATTCGCTATGAAAGTTGGGAAGCTTTAAAGCGTGGAGAGCGGTTTTCCATTGTAGAACTGAATGGGGCGGGTAGTGAACCTACACACATATATGATCCCGCTCATTCTATTTTCCGCGCATGGAGGGAAATTATCCGTCACTGGAATATTCTTTTCCGGATAAGCAGGATCAATCATAAATTGCTGAAGAAACCCTATATGAATATGGGGCAGGGTTTACAAATGCTGAAAGCAAACAGGGCTTATGTTAAACTTATCAGTGGCGATTCCCGATCAATTATCTAAAATGTGAGTTATGAAAAAGCTGATCACCTTATCTATGAGTGCGATTATAGTATGCACCTGCTGTTTTTTTGCAATTCCCCAAAATAAGAAAATAACATCAGCCGGTAAAGGTTTTGCAGTTGTAGAACTTTTTACATCTGAAGGATGTTCAAGTTGCCCTGCAGCAGATGATGCCGTGGCGCAACTGGCAAAGGATTATCCTGAGCACGTTTATATCCTGGGATATCATGTTGATTACTGGAATTATATTGGCTGGAAAGATGAATACAGCAATGCTGCTTTTACAGAACGGCAGCGGCAATATGGAGAACGTTTTGCGCTCAGCAGCGTTTATACTCCTCAGATTGTAGTAAACGGTACAAAAGAGTTTGTAGGTTCAAACAGGAGCCAGTTAAAAACTTCCGTTAGCAAAGCGATAGAATCACCCACCGCAGACGAAATAAAATTATCTCTGACCAGGGAGAATGCATCATCGGTGAAGGTTTCTTATGAAGTCAATCCAGGAACTGCCTCACTACTGAATATAGCAATTGTTCAATTACAGGCAACAACAGCCGTAAAACGCGGAGAGAATAAAGGGAAATCACTTCATCATATCAATATTGTTCGCGCCTTAAAAACAATATCAGTCAATAAGGAAGAAAAAGCCGTGGTTACGCTGCTTATCCCTTCTAACCTTACAACACAGGACGTGGAGATCATTGCGTTTTTGCAGGATAAAAAGGACTGGAAGATCACGGGCGCTACTTCCCAAAAATTGTAATTGTCAGCTTTCCCGATTAATTCCCAATTTCTTCATCCTGGCTTCCAGGGTTGTAGCATTAAGTCCCAGGATCTTTGCAGCTCCTTTCTCCCCGCTTACTTTCCAGTTTGTCTTATTAAGTGTATCAATTATATGCTGCTTTTCAATGTCAGCAAGAGTAGAAGCTGAATTTGCTTTTCCTGGACTCGAAATATTATTATCGGCAGGAACCCATTCGCCATATTCTAATGTATTACC
>CAMLGP010000053.1 GCA_946479535.1 uncultured Bacteroidota bacterium | reverse complement strand
AACTTAACGTTAGGACTGGCTGCTTATAATTTTGCTTTGCCCATATTCTGCAACTGTTGCAGATTAGGCCCGCCTGTATTACCACGGCTCTCGATGGTAATAGCGAAAGCATCTGCCTTCTGGGTGTTATTCATTTTCAGAATAACTTTTTTGTCGCCAACATCAAACAGGCCAAGATCTTTCGGCTTGCCATCAATTAACGCCCAAAGCTGATACTGTTTGTCAGAAGGAAGTTTGGGCATGTTCTTAACAACCATGAACACATTGGCATTGGTGGAATCCCAATAAATGCTGGCGCTGGGATTACCAGGTGTGGTTGGCACCATGTTCACAGCAGCAACATTGGGGTTGTCCATAACTTCCTTCATCAATTTGTTCTCAATAGCCAGCTGGTTAAATGTGCTGTCTTTAATTTCCTGATCTCTCTTGCTGGCATTTTGCTGTGTTCTGAGATCTTCAGCCTCAGTATAATATTTGTACGCCAGAAAACCGAATCCGAGGAACAAAATAACTGAGGCAGCTGCCACCCATCTCAATGATGAGGAGCCACGATTTGCATTGGAACTTGTCATAGTTATGATCTTGGTTTGGTTAATAGAGGACTGATCGTTCACCAAGTTCATTACCGTCTGTTTAAGATCACGCGGTGCAACCGCTGCATCACGTAATAGCTGTTTTTCTAAGGCCAGTTCAAACTCTGTACGGGCCGCCACCAATTCAGGATACTGCAGGCACAGGCTTTCAAACTCCACCCTTTCTTCTGGTGAAGCAAGCCCAAGCACATAGCTCTCCACAATTCCACTCGATATGTATTCCTGTATATTCACTCTTTATTTAATCATATTTCGTAATTGCATCAATGCACTTCTAATTCTCGTTTTCACAGTTCCCAACGGGATATTCAAAGCCTTTGCTATCTCTTCATGGGTGTAACCCTGGAAATAAGACAGGTCAATCAGAATCCTGTGCTCTTCTTTTAACCTGGTTAAGACCTTTTTCAATCCCACATCATCTCCCTTCGGAGCTACTATGGCCCCCGGCATACTTATATCTACGTTTTCTGGAATAGCCCGGTTTTTTAGAGAATCCTGGTAGCTGCGGCTCCTTAATTTGTCAATGGCAGCATTCCTGGCAACATTCATCATCCAGGTAAAAAGCCTTCCCTTGGTAGCATCATAGAGCTCTATCTTCTTCCAAATGTTCACAAACACCTCCTGCAATACATCTCTCACCACTTCCTCATCAGGAATAATGCCTTTTATGATGCCGGATAAGGCACCAGCGTAGTTATCATAGAGATAACTAAACGATTTGTCATTACGTTGCTGAAGCATAGTGACCAATTCCTGTTCACTATATTTAGTACTGGGGTTCAAATAGTTGGTTAAGAGTAAACAAAAGCCGGGGCTTTTGTATGGTTATCATATACGAATTGTTATACTGTGCGGATTTAGCCCGTAACAGATTCATAGCCTTTGGCATCCAAAAGATTGGATACATCAGCCGGATTGTCAACGGTCATCCTGATCATCCATCCCTTGCCATAAGGATCGGTATTTACCAGTTCGGGGGTATTGGCAAGAGCGGGATTCAATTCTATGATGGTACCACTCACTGGCAAAAACAGGTCCGAAACAGTTTTTACAGCCTCAACCGTTCCAAATACAGCACCAGCAGCCAGTGATTTGCCCACCGTTTCCACTTCTACATAAACAATATCACCCAGTTCACGCTGTGCAAAATCGGTAATTCCTATGGTTGCGGTCTTGTCCTGAATGCTAACCCACTCATGGTCTTTGGTATAACGAAGATTTTCGGGATTGTTCATACTGAATCTATTATAGCGCAAATATGGGCAAAAGGACAAGACAAAATGCGCCTGACCATCAATTTTTTCGCATTTCACCGGAAAATTAATGCTGTTCATGCCAGAATTTGAGCTATTTGTCGGCAACAACTTTACAGTCCTATGACACGGAGGTATCTTTGGTCACCCCTTATCAAAAAAGAGGAAAAGTTTATGAGAAAGCAAATTGTATTTCTAACGCTAACCATCCTATTCGCATCAGTTGTATCAGCACAAAAAGTGACTGGTATAGTCAGGGACCATGAAGGTAAAGGCCTGGCAAAGACCACAGTATCCCTCCTGAGAGCTAAAGATTCTTCAGTTGTAAAGCTGGGCGTGACCGATAATGACGGCAAGTTCAGTATTGAAAGCACCCCCGGCAAATACCTGGTGGGAGTATCCCACGTAGGGTTTCTGCCTTACCGTTCTATTGTTTTTGACCTCTCAACAGACCAGAACCTGCCTGATTTTAACCTGGTAAAATCAGAAGGCGCCTTGCAGGGTGTGACCGTTTCTTCCAAAAAGCCCATGATAGAAGTAAAGGCCGACAAAATGGTTGTGAATGTTGAAGGAACCATAAATGCAGTGGGTAATGACGCTTTGGAACTCCTCCGCAAGTCTCCCGGTGTATTGATTGATAAAGATGATAACATCAGTCTTTCCGGAAAGAACGGAGTGAGAATTTATATTGATGGCAAACCATCACCCCTCGGTGGCGCAGACCTCGCAGCCTACCTGAAAAGTCTGCAGTCTTCCCAGATCGAAGCTATTGAACTGATCACTGCACCTGGTGCAAAATATGATGCAGCTGGTAATGCCGGTATCATCAACATCAGGCTGAAAAAGAACAAAGCTTTTGGAACCAATGGTTCTATTGGCGGTGGATACAATATCGGAACCTTCCCTAAATACAATGGTAATTTTGCAATAAACCATCGTAACAAGAAGATCAATCTCTATGGAACCTACAATTACAATAATGGCGATTTAAAGAATATTTTCAAACTATACCGTTTTGTAGCCGATACTATTTTCAATGGGAAGAATCGTATGGTTCAGAGTAATGTTACACATGGCTTCAAAGCCGGAATGGATTTTTTTGCTACTGACAGAAGTACGTTCGGCATTATGGTTAATGGGAACCTGAATGACAATGATATGCAGACCTATGGTCTTACTGATATTATTTATGCGCCAACAAATACCCTCAACAGGCAATTGAGAGGTGATAATTCAAGCAAGGGTGAAAGAAATAATCTCAATTTCAACGGTAACTACCGTTATGTTGATAAGACCGGCCGTGAACTGAATGTGGATGCAGATTATGGTCGTTATCGCATTAAAACTGACCAGTTACAGCCAAACATTTATTTTAATCCCGGAAACCCTAATCCAACCAGCAGCGAGATATTCAGTTTCATTTCTCCATCTGTTATAGATATCTATTCTTTAAAAGCAGATTATGAGCAGAACTGGAAAGGCGGAAAGCTTGGTTTTGGATTCAAAACAGCTTATACGGAAACTGACAATAATTTCGGTAGCTATGATGTTGTTGGCAATAATAAAACCCTGGATGCTTCCAAGAGCAACCAGTTTAACTACAAAGAAAATATAAATGCCGGTTATGTGAATTTCAACAAGCAGTATAAGAAAGGAATAATGATGCAATTGGGACTGCGTGTTGAAAATACAACCAGCAGGGGCGATTCATATGCATTGAATATTGACGGATCAGTAAACAAGGCCAGCAAACTTCAATTCAAAAGGCAGTATACAGATCCATTCCCACGTGCAGCTGTTACATTCAACAAGAACCCAATGAAACAGTGGACTATTTCGTACAGCCGACGTATAGACAGACCGGCTTACCAGGTTCTCAACCCATTCCTGTTCAAGTTGAACGTTTATACTTACCAGAAAGGTAATACTGATCTGAGACCTCAGTATACAAACAGTGTGTCAATTACCAATGTATACAAGTATAAACTGACCAGCACGCTTACCTTTAGCCACGTGGAGGATGTATTTACCCAATTGGTAGATACGGCCGAAATCTCAAAGGCATTTATAACCAAGAAGAACCTTGCAACCCAAAATATAGCCAGCCTGAATATAAGCTATCCGTTCATGTACAAGAATTATATGCTGTTTGCTAACCTTAACACCTTCTATTCTTTATACAAGGCAAACTTTGGCGGTGGACAAAGGAATGTAGATGTGGATGTGTTCTCCTATAATCTTTATTTACAAAACACATTGAAATTTGGCAAGAAGAAACAGTGGACTGCTGAAGTAAGTGGATATTATACTTCTCCAAGTATCTGGCAGGGAACATTCAAAAGCAATGTGATTTGGACAGTTGATGGCGGTATTCAAAAGACCATCTTCAAAGGAAAAGGTAATATCAAGACTTCAGTAAGCGATATCTTCAAAACAATTAAATGGAAAGGCACCAGTAATTTTGCGGGCCAGGAAACTATTGCGAGTGGTTATTCCGAATCCCGGCAGTTCAAAGTAAACCTTTCCTATCGTTTCGGTAGCAATACAGTAAAAGCTGCCCGTCAACGTAAAAGCGCTTCCGATGAGGAGATCAAGCGTACCCAAAGCAGTGGTGGAATTGGTGGAAACTAAGCGTTAAACTTATTCGGTCATGAAACTCAAATAGAAAAGAGGCTGTCTCCTATGTTTGCAAAAACGGGAGATAGCCTCTTTTTATTCGGGTAGGTGATGGAGACAATTTCCATTTACGCGAAACTCATGGGGCTTCAAAAACCTTTTTAGACAGCCTCTTTTCTATTTCTTTCGTTTTATTAATCTCGTTTTAATTATTCTTACATCCTGTAATGGTCTGTCCCGGTCATCGCCTTTACTTGTAGGCACGGCTGCAATCTTATCTACTACATCCAGTCCTTTCACTACTTCTCCAAATACTGTATATCCCTGATCAAGATGGGGAGTGCCACCAATTGTTTTATAAACCTCCCGCTCATTTGCAGGTATTTTTCGTCCTCTTAATCTGGTCGTTTCCAGTGTATCCATTCTTCCATCAGTAAATGTTCTTCCCTGTACTATATAGAACTGACTTCCACTGCTGGCCTTTTGCGGGTTTACATCATCACCCTGCCTGGCAGCCGCCAGCGCACCTTTTTTGTGAAATAAAGTAGTTCTGAATTCTGCAGGTACTGTATATGAAGGGCTACCCTCACCAAGTGGTGTTCCCGGAGATGCATGTTTGCTGTCAGGATCACCGGCCTGGATCATGAATTGATTGATGACCCGGTGAAAAAGTACACTGTCATAATAACCCTGTTTAACGAGTTTCAAAAAATTATCCCGGTGAAGGGGTGTGGAATCTGATAATCGCACCACGATGGAACCCATGGAAGTTACAAGCTCAACATCACGTTTGCGGTCCTTTTTCCTGAGCCTGATTTCTTTTTGGGCCAAACCTGCAATTGAGATCAACAGCAAAAAGCCTGGAATGAGAATTTTCTTCATGGAGTGTTACTGGTTTAAGATCAAATAAAATTAAGGGATGAAAAAGTAAGACTTAGAAAATGCAATATCAATCCCTCTATATAGACTCTCCTGCCTGGGGTTGTCTTGAGATGATCTAAAGTACATCTTGAGCTATTTCTATGCTTTTTGATACTTAAAAGCTTAGGATAATCCCAGGATAACCCTAGAAAAACCCTAGGATAACCCTAGGATCTTTAAATTAAAGACATGCGTTTATCCAACGAGAAAATGGGATAGTCTAAACTGTTTTGTTGGTAAATGGCCCCCTGGAGGGGTGAATCCGGCCTTATGGGGATGCCGGTAGTAGTGGAACCTGATAAGTTTTATCCGCCTGCGGCGGACCGAAAGTCTGGCTTAATGTAGAAACTCATTATTGTCAAAATAGAGCAGGACATGATCTTTTAAGAAATTCTCCTGTTCAAATGCATTCATGGTGGGCATGGACTTTAACTGGCGAAAATGAGGCCAGCCTTCGCTGTCTTTTCCTTCCAGTTCATAATATCCGCTTGGAGCAAGAACTGTACAAATTGCTATATGCATAAGGTCCTGTTTCTGCTCCTTGGTAAATTTTGTATTGGTTAATCCAAGTTCCTGTATGCCCACCAGGAAAAGGATGGTTTCCACATCGGGTTTTTTTCCAAACCTCTCCACCAGCTTTGCCTCCAGGGTCCACCAGCGCGCCTGGAGATCGTCTTTCAATTGTGTCATCCTGCAAAGATAAGTCACCTGCACTGGATTAACTTTGAACCATGATTACAACATTGGGTGAATTCACCATCCACACAGATAAAACCAAAATGGATATTCCGGTCATTCACCGGTACATCACCCGCTCTTACTGGGCAGAGGGTATCCCTTTTGAAACAGTTGCAAAAGCTGTTGAAGGATCTCTTTGTTTTGGGGTTTTTCATGATGATAAACAGATTGGTGTAGCAAGGGTGATTACGGATGCGGCCACCTTCGCGTATTTATGTGACGTTTTTATTGATGAATCTTACCGGGGCAGGGGATTGGGGAAATGGCTGATGGAAACCATTCTCCGGCATGAGTCTTTACAGGGGCTCAGAAGGATTGCATTAACAACAAAGGATGCTCATGGATTGTATAGTCAGTATGGCTTTACACCTTTGCCCATTCCGGAAAGATGGATGATGATACAGGACACGGATATTTACAAAAAAAGGAAATGAACAGGCCGGGATTTATCTTTGGCACAAATTGATATTAGATGTTGCAGTTACAGGTACTTCGCCAGCAAACGGAAGAAGTAAAGAAAAAATTAGGTGTTAAACATTTTGCGGATCCAGGTCTTGTAGAGACTATTTTATCACTTGATGATCAGCGCAAGAAACTCCAGCTGGAGTTTGATAATAACCAGGCAAAGGTAAACAGTGCTTCCAAAGAGATTGGCCAGTTAATGGCGAAGGGAAATAAAGAGGAAGCGGAAACCAAAAAGCAGGAAGTGTCGTTGCTTAAATCAACGCTGCAGCCTATTTCAGAAAAACTGGGCGAGATAGAAAAGAAATTACATGATGAACTGGTAAAATTGCCAAATCTGCCTTCTGTAACGGTACCTCCCGGAAAAACTCCTGCTGATAATGTAGTGGTAAGAGAAGGGGGTAAAAAACCGACATTGCCTGCAGGATCCGTTCCGCATTGGGACCTCATCAAGAAATATGATATCATTGATTTTGAAACAGGTGCAAAGATAACTGGCAGCGGATTCCCGATCTACAAAGGCAAGGGAGCAAAATTGCAGCGTGCATTGATCCAGTACTTCCTGGACTTTAATACAAAGGCGGGTTATACGGAATATCTTCCTCCCTTCATGGTGAATGAAGCCAGTGCTTATGGTACCGGCCAGTTGCCAGACAAGGAAGGGCAGATGTATTATATGAATGCCGATAATTTTTACATGATCCCTACTTCAGAAGTTCCCATCACCAATATTTACAGGGATGAAATGCTGAAGGAGAGCGATCTGCCCATTAAAATGACCGCTTATTCTCCTTGTTTCCGCAGAGAAGCGGGCAGTTTTGGAAAAGATGTGCGTGGACTTAATCGCCTGCACCAGTTTGAGAAGGTAGAAATCGTCCAACTGGTGAGACCTGAGAAAAGTTACGAAGCACATCTCGAAATGGTGAACCATGTAGAGCAACTGCTGCAATCCCTTCAGTTGCCTTACCGCATTTTGAATCTCTGTGGTGGTGATATGAGTTTTGCTTCCGCACTTACCTATGATTTTGAAGTGTTCAGTGCCGCCCAGGAAAGATGGCTGGAGGTGAGCTCAGTTTCCAATTTTGAGTCTTTCCAGACCAACCGGATGAAGATCAGGTTCAAGGACGAAAAAGGAAAACCCCAGTTGGCTCATTCACTGAACGGAAGTTCTTTGGCCCTGCCCAGGATAGTGGCTTGCCTGCTGGAGAACAATCAGACTCCGGAAGGCATCGTATTACCAGAAGTAATACATACTTATTTTGGAGGCAGAATTATTAATTAAAATCGCTTTATATTTATTTACTAATACATCAAACTAAATGAAAAAGGTAATCCTTGCTGTTTTAACTATCGTGACCCTTCTTGCTGTGGCCTGTCATTCCTCCGTTAAAATAGGAGATACAAAATACAGGAAATCTGATGCTACTACTGGCCAGACAATTTATGAAGGGAAATGCACCAAATGCCATAAACCTAAAGCTGTAGATAAATATACTCCTGAAAAATGGACAGCCATTCTGGAAAAGATGGTGCCCAAAGCCAAATTGGATGATACAGAAAAGCAGCAGGTTACTGCTTATGTGATGATCCATTCCAAAAAAGGATGATCAGGGTATAAGAAAATCAGTCATGACATAAAGTAAAAAAGGCGCCCCAACAGCAGTTGGGGCGCCTTTCTATTTGATATCTCAATGTGAACGGTGACTGCTAATCATAACAGTTGGTAATTAAGGTTGAGCGAAACTGTTTCTTGGACCACCAGATGCAAATGCTGCAAGCATTCTAGTTTTCTGTCCGGCAGAGAACATATACATACAGGCATCATCTGTATAATCCATATAATTCATGGTCATTTCAATGGGCGTACCGGAGCATGTGCTTTTGTGACCTGCTGCCGGGCAACCATAGTTGGCTGTGTTATGCGTGGGAGTATCACCTACAAGGTCATTACCACAGGTAGCATCACCCCAGATATGGCGGAGATTCATCCAGTGACCGATCTCGTGAGTAGCTGTTCTACCCAGGTTGAAAGGTGCTGCTGCTGTACCCGTTGTTCCCAACGCATTATCATCGATCACTACTCCATCAGTAGCAGAGTTTCCGCCGGGGAACTGAGCATAGCCAAGAATTCCACCACCCAGGTTACATACCCAGAGATTGAGTTTGGTAGTTGGGCTGGTTGGAGTAATGCCCTGAGCAGATTTCTTCATGGCATCATTGGTGCCCCAGCTGGATTTAGTGGTTGATTTACGAATTACCTGGTCAAGCACAAAACGCACTCCGATGTTTCCAGACTTTACCGTTTGGTAGGTGTTGGTTTTGTTGTAGTCAGTATTGGTGGCACTGAAATCCCTATTCAGTACATCGATCTGGGACTGGATCTGTGCCTGGGAGATGTTCTGGGCTGCGGTACGGTAAAGTACATTCACTACTACCGGGATCTCAATCACCCCATTTACCAGGCGCTGGGCATCCGGGTTTTGGGTGAAACGCTGAGTGAATTCTTCAATGGCATTCATCCTGTCGCGGAGACTGGCATCTGCCTTTAACTGTTCTTCCAGAACATCCTGGGCAGCGCAACTGCGCATGAGAACCGTCTGGTTGTCTTCCGGTGCAATTTTCTCATCATGTGAAGAGGAGGATTTGTTACACCCGGTGGTGATCAGCAAACCTCCCACGATCGCAAAAAGTAGTTTTTTCATAAATGGTAATTTGGTTTAGAGTGTGTGGTAAAAAGAAGATTGAATTTAACAAATAATTGTTCGTACGATAAAATGGTGGATAAATTTAAACCTTCCCGATCAGGAGTAAATGCTGTTTTCAAGTGGAACCACTTAGGAAAACATGGGAAGTATGGATAGAGGACTTATTCCCTCAGCTCTCCGATAGTCGCTGAATAAAAATCTGAGGTAAGATCTGCGTATCCTAAAAATTAAAATTGCTGCACGCAGGTTTCAATTTCTGCTTTGCTTAAGATAATTGAGTGTTAAACAGTTTTCCGCTAACAATTCTCTCATCTTTTGCTTTTCATATTTGTGCCTTAACCAAAAACTTCTTTAATTATGAAAAAGCATTTACTTTTTTTTGTGTGCGCATTTCTCTTACTAACTCTCACTTCTTCATCACAGGTCTTTTTCAAAAAGGATATACTATTTGGAGCTACAGCGGGATTAAATTTCAGTAGTGATAATACTGGCCCCAGCAATTCCTTGCCCCATCAGTATTCAAGGAATATTGCTTTTTATCCTGCATTCTCATGGGCGGTTAAAAACAATCTGGCTATGGGAATTAGAGGAAATTTCTCCTATTATAAATTGGTGGCGAAAGGACTTATGCAGAATTATCTAAATAATTCGTTGCAAGTAGGATCAGAACTTTTTTTAAGAAAATACAAATCACTTAAAGATAGATTTGGTTTATTCTTCAACCATGGGATCAATGTAGATTATACAAAAAGTACCGTCATTGCTAATCAGGATAAGATAAACGGCAGGCTATGGCAAGGAGGCTATAACTTTACGCCTGGGGCCTTTTATAAATTTGGAGAACGATTTCTGGGTGAAGCAAGTTTCGGTGGAGCATCTATTCAATACACCAAAAATAGCGACGGTACAAAATCCTTTGATGCGGGAATTAATTTTCTCAGCTATTTTAATGTCGGTATCCAGTATATAATCCATGGAAAGAAAAGCTGATCAATTCAATTGAGGG
>CAMLGP010000052.1 GCA_946479535.1 uncultured Bacteroidota bacterium | reverse complement strand
GACAAATGGTGGAATCGCGCAACCGCAAAGGAAAAATTCGCCAATACCAACCTTTAACGTGGGCCGCAAAAATAACAGTTTCCCCCCTATTTTCACCCCTCTTCAGGCAAATAATAGGCATTCAGCCCGAAACATACTACATGCGAACGGCCAGGCTAAATCAGGGAAACTGTATAACTTAAAAAGAAGGAAATCAATATCAAATAAAACCTACCACCAAATAACCGGCTTCTTCCTCTCCGTACCCTCCACCCCATAAAATCGATACGCTCTCGCCGCAATCGGAATTCCCAGTGCTATCGAGAGTATAAACCACGTCTGTACAGCGTTTGAAAGGTCAAACGGCTTCGTCGGTAAGGGCGTCAGTGGCAAAATCAGCTGATTCACCACCAACGCCACAAACACCGCATACAACACTCCCACCAGGTACTTATCGTACCATAAAAACTTCAACCTCGGAAATACCAAAAAGAACAATACCGTAAAGCTCATCGCTATAAAATAGTGAAAGAATAACCCTAAGAATGCCACCCCATTGCCTCCCTTCATGGAGGTTTCCAATCCTAAAGCTCCCCCGGCAATATATTTCAACATCCCGGCTGAATACGCCCCTGTTTTGATCCACTGACTCATATAAGCTGCAAACAGGTCCAGCGTTCCCACCAGTAATCCTGTTAATATTACCGTTTTTGTAAATCCAGGTCGTTGCATATCGTTAATTTTGGTGACATTTCTTCAAAAACCAGGAAGCGCAAGGCTCACAGAATAAGGCTCATATTCAAATTCTGCACCTCACGCCCCCTGTATTGACTGTGTTAGGGAGAAACTGGGAATAGTTCCTCCACATCCCAAAGTTTCCCAGTATAGTTTTAATTTCACCTCCAAAAGCCTTTCAACTTTTTTCAAAATGCCTGCAAAACCTGTGAATGAGAGAGACCTGGTGCTGCTTTGCATGTCTGAACTTTGCAAATCCGCCGGATTTGCAGATACCTCTCAATTAGTCCAGCGCGACCTGGAATTCCTTTGCGATTCCATTGATGCCAAAACCGGCGTCCTCATCTCCCTTTCCACCATGCGTCGTTTAATGAACGGACAATTCGCGCGGCTGCCCCAGGTTGCCACCCTCAACGCCATGGCCACTTATATCGGCTACCAGAACTGGCAGGACTTTAAATGCAAGAAGATCACTATTGATACTCCTTCAACTCCAACTGTAACCACACAGAATCCGCCGGAACCGGCAGAACCCATAAAACTGGCTCCTGCAAAAACCATTTACCCCAGAACCTCCTACGCCAAATATGTAGTTGCAGGTGGTGTGCTTTTATTACTGGCAGGTGGACTCCTCGCCATGTTCAGTTCCCGCAAACCAGAGGTCACTAATTTTGATAAAGCGGCCTTCACCATCGTGAAAGCCACCAAAAGCGACCTTCCCAATACCGTCATCTTCAACTATAATATAGATGATGTAAATGCTGATAGCTTTTTTATCCAGCAATCATGGGATCGCAACCGCCGTGTTCGCATTAAAAAAGGTACGCATACCCTCACGGACATTTATTATGAACCTGGTTACCACGTTGCCAAACTCATCGCCAATGATCAGATCATTAAAACCATTGATGTGAGCATCCCCACTGATCGCTGGTTTTTTTATTCAAAAGAAAAACTTACTTCCTCCTTTCCCAAATACATCCACTCCAACGGTATCCAGAATGGTTCCATGCTGCTGACCAAAGAGGATATTATTAATGCCAAAGTAGATTACACAAAGGAAAATATATACGTTCAGGTCTATTCCCCCACAGAAATTAAATACAGCTCTGATAATTATAAGGTGAAGTTTCGCGTTCGGGTAAACGATCTCAACAACAATGCATGCCCCCATCTGATGTTTGAAGTAATGGTGCAGCGCTATTTCGCCTTTTTCACCGCCACTCCTAAAGGCTGCTCCAGTGAATTAACAGCTGAGTTCGGAGAAAAATTCGTTAGTGGAAAGGAAAAAGATCTAACCTCCTTTGGCATTGATGTGCGCAACTGGCAGAATGTAGAACTAACCGTTCAGAATAAGACCGCCACTATCAGGGTCAATGACAAAGTGATCTATACTTCCACTTACAATGAAACCAATGGCCTTATAACCGGCATCGGCTTTATCTCCAATGAACTGGCAGAAGTTGATTTTGTGAAAATGGAAACATTGGACGGAAAGGTGATCTATGCAAGCAATTTTGACGAGTAGTTTTCTTACCAGTTGGTTCGTGAGACACGAACCAGGGCGATGGGAACCAGGCGGGCGAGGACAGAACCAAGGCGAGGTGAAGGAACCACGGCTTGTCGATATCATCTATTACACGCACCTGCCAATCCCCAAATCAATCCAACTGCCAGTAAAACAAATAATATCACCCAGATAAAATTTTTAAGTAATCCTCCCCTGGATATCACCCAGGTCACCCCACTCAATATAATCAGTATGATAAAAATCGACAGGTAAATAGAGAAATCTCCTGATTGATCGCGCATGCTCAAAGATAACCTTCAGCACAACATAGCCCTCCCCATCCAGCCTCACTTACCTATTAAGTAATTTTCGAATAGGTCTTTCTAATCTTATTCTAATCTCCATCCAATACCCTATTAATTTGCCGGTATTTCTACCCCGCATCTTTTTCCAATTATCGACAAAAACAGTCTTTTCATCGAAAATGCTTGTTTCTGCAATTATCAATATATAGATTTACAATTACCACATACTAATGGTATTTACTTATCGTTTTATGTGACTAGTTAATACAAATCCAATATTCTGATGATTAGACTTCTACCCTTACTATCTATTCTATTGATGGTACAACTAAGGGCTTTCAGCCAGGCTTGCACGCCACAGGGAAATCAAACTTCTTACGGTAATAATAATGTATGGCGTGGATACATGTATGATAATAGCAATTTCACCAGCTACAAGGGCTTTGTTACAGAAGGCAGCGCCGGAAGTCCCAATTTTGACCAAAGCTTTGGTGGAAGTAACACAACTTATTCTACTAACGGCTGCAGCATTCAAACAGAAACTTTCAGTGTCAGGTACAAGCTCCGCAGGAATTTTACCAATGGCCGCTACAATTTTACTGTAGGAGGTGATGATGGTTATCGCCTTAGCCTTGATGGCGGCACCACCTGGGTCATCAACAATTGGAATGACCAGGCTTATACCACCACTACGTACTCTGCGGTTCTGAATGGCAATATTAATATCGTACTGGAGTATTATGAAAATACTGGCGAGAACAGGGTTACTTTCAACCTCAGCGGTCCCTGCGCTACCAACAACACCAATATTTATGGTACCAATAACATCTGGAGAGGTTACCTCTATCAGGGAATGAACTTTGATGCCTATGCTGGTATGATCAATGAAGGAACCGCAGGCAGCCCTGGTTTCAGTGAAAGTTTCGGTGGCAGTAACGTTCTCTTTGCAACCTCTGGCTGCAACATTCAAACGGAAGGCTTCAGCGCTCGCCTCAGGCTCACCAAAACATTCGCGAATGGTGATTATACTTTCTTCGTGGGTGGTGATGATGGTTATCGCCTAAGCTTCGACGGTGGAGCAACATGGGCCATTGACAACTGGAACGTTCAGTCCTATACGGTTAATACCGTAACCCTTCATTTGAATGGAGCCTATAATCTTGTGCTGGAATATTATGAGGACGGAGGCGACAACCTCTTAAACTTCGGTTTCCAGTTTGGAAATACCCTGGACATAAAACTGATCTCTTTTAATGGCTCCCAGATAAACCAAAAGAATGAACTCACCTGGAACATAACCACCAGCAGCAACCCTGACTATTTTGAAATTCAAAAAAGCACAGACGGTGCCAGCTATACTACACTCGCCACCGTTCCTGGCAAATCAGGCCAGGATAACGGAACCGTCATAGCTTACCATTTTACTGATAATACATCAGTTGCTAAATCATTCTATCGACTGAAAATGGTTGATATCAATAGCGCCATTACCTATTCTAACATTGTCTATATCAACGGAACCGTTACCAGCACTCAGTCTGTAAAACTATTCCCGACTATTATCACGAACAACCTCATCAACATTCAATCTTCCGTAACGTTGAATAATGCTTCAATAACGATTACCGATATGCAGGGCAGAACTATCAACAGCAGATCACTGGGCCGCTTATCTGCTGGCCAATTATTCACTATCTCTACAGGGATTAATTCTTCCCTTCGAGGAATTTTCTTCGCAAGAGTAATGGATAACGGCAAGGATGTGATCACTCAAAAGATCTGGATCCAGTAGCAAAAAAAAGTCCTTGCATATATACCATAATATTTCATGCCTGTGTTCAAATAAGCAAAAAGGTAATGTCTTCAACAGAGACACTACCTTCCCTTTTCGCAACCGTTTAATGCTTATCTTTCCAAACCAAATACTTCATTTATGAAAAAAGGACTGACGGCTGCTGCGCTGTTATTGATATTTTCAATTGGCTTTACGCTTTCATCCTCCGCCCAGGTTACCAATGCCCGGCTCAACCATATCGCCTTTTATGTAAAAGATCTTAAGATCAGTACTGATTTCTATCACAATGTTGTTGGATTGGATACCATTCCTGAACCCTTCCATGACAACAGGCATACCTGGTTTCTCATCGGGCCCAAATCCCATCTGCATATTATTTCCGGCGCTACTGTTAATCTGCCAAAAGAAAAGAACGCGCATCTCTGCTTCACCGTTCCTTCAGTTGATGATTTCATCAGGAAACTCACCACCTATAAAGTCCCGTATGAGAATTGGGCAGGTGATAAAATGACCATTACCAATCGAGTAGACGGTGTTAAACAGCTTTACTTCCAGGACCCAGACGGCTACTGGATCGAGATAAATGACGCAAGGGAATAAATAACTATTTTAAAGAAATGGTTCGTGAGACACGAACCATGGCGGGCACCGGACACGATCCATAGCGGGATCCGAGAGACGAAACATGGCGGGAACCGAGACACGAACCATGGCGGGCACCGTGGTATCCTCAACAAACCCAACTGCCCGAAGCGAGTTTCCCTGGGTTCCCGGCTTAATAAGAAAATCATTTAAACCTTCCCGCCGTCATCCCGCCCACCCATATCATACCAATTTGAACCCTTCCACCCCTTATCTTTGCTGTCCCAAAATGGACACATGAAGTTTTACAATCTTTTGATAAAATACCGCCTGCCGCTGGGCATTATCCTGATAATCCTTGGTGGCGTGGTTAACTATAGTGCCGGATTCTGGCCCGGATTTCCGCTGTATTTAGTGGGAGTGATCCTCATTGCCGGTCACTTCTTCTTTGGCCCCCTCCGCCTCATCCAGGAATACATGGAAAATGGCGATATGGAAGGCGCTGAAAAAGTGCTGAAGTCAATCCAGTTCCCTAACCTTTTATACAAACCCATCCGCTCAGTGTACTATACCCTGAAAGGAAACATCGCCATGATGAAACAGGATTTCGATGGCGCTGAAAAGATGATGAAGAAAGGCCTGGACCTGGGTATGCCCATGAAAGAAGCTGAAGGCGCAAGCCTGCTGCAAATGGGAATGCTGAGCATGCAAAAGAATGACCTCAGACAAGCGGAATCTTATATCCGCTCTGCCATCCGCAAAGGTCTTCCTGATAAAGAAAATGAAGCAGCTGCCTATCTCCAGATGTGCAGCATCATGATGAATAAACGCGAGTTCCGTGCTTCCAAGGATTTCTTCCGCAAAGCAAAAGCATTGAAACCTACTACTCCACAGATCGTAGATCAGATCAAACAGATCGAAAAGTATATTTCAAGAATGCCGGGGTAACAGGTGCAGAATTTATAGCAGAATGGCTGTTAGGGTTTACACTTCCATACCGTTTCCAAAAATTGCCCCGCTTCCAGTGTTACCCACATTGGCGTGAAAGGATTTCCATATTTATCATAGTATTTATTAGCGATACTACACTGCGGAGCCACCCAACTCATTACATAATAAATATCATTGTGCCATAATATTTTGGTAAGTACCGGATCACAATTACAATCTGTATGGTTAACAACCTCACGTAAAGGCTCCGGCAGCTTTACTGTTTCCTTATCCTTAACACAGGAAAACAGGGATATCGTTACCACTATAAGCAGAAGTTTCCTCATATTTTTCTTTTCCTGATCACTTCCTTCACCAAAACGTTGCTTTGATTTTATCTACTTTCTAACGTAGGCCCCTCCGGTCCTTTGAACCCAAATAAACCTATTGAATTATATTACAATAGTTCAATGTATTCTCTATTAACAATAGAATTTATATGTACTAACCTTTCCGAACTTTTTTGCACAAGTGGCCCGAATGGCACAGTTTTTTTATCTCTATAACAGAACATCGTTACCTAAATTACCAACTATGGCATTCGATAATTATAATAAACAAACGATCCAGCAGAAGGAAAGAGATCACAAGAAGCTGCAGGAAACAAAAGAGTCGATTGAAAAGACAGAGAAAAATGTAAACAAAGAGAGGAGTAAACATAACACTGATGAAAAAGTAAAAGACAAAGTTACAGGTGCAGATCAGGGTGCTCCGCCTTATTGAAAAAATATTGAGGCTACGGGTGCTGGTTGATTGGTACGGAAACTTTAACCTATTATTATCTGTGCAGATCATCTGGCATTCGTGGCCCAACTTATTTAAGGATTCATTCAACTTATTGATTCATCTAAAAAAAAAGTAATCATGACACAGAATAATAAGAAACAGACGAAGGAGGAAATAAAAGGTACTAATAAAACAGTTGAAAATCTTCATAATAAAAACAAGGACAGAGAAGATAATAATACAGGTGAAGTTGATAGTGGTAACCTGATAAATAGTGGCAGAACTAAAAGCAGAACAGAACTCCATACTAAATCAATAGTACTGGGTTCTGATTCAGACGGGCAGGCAGACTAATAATTATGGAAATCACATAAGGGTGTACTAATAGGGAATAATGCACGATGCCAGGTTGGTAAAACAATCTGGCATCGTGCTTTTTTATTACCTTGTAATCTAATAAACTTGCTTCACAGTATATATTCAACTTCCTTCATGAAAAAGTTAATCATTCCTGCTTTATTACTATTCGTTTTAACCGCCTCATCACAGAGAGAATCAAGCTTTGCCATTATTCCTCAACCTGCATCATTGGTGAGGGCAACCGGAGCTTTTACCGTTCCTGCCACACTTCCTGTTGTAACAGAACAGAATAATGAGCTCTTCCAGATCGCCAATCAACTGGTCCGGCAAATTCCTGCAATCACTGGCAGCAAAGTTCAAACCCTGGGGAAATTAAAAACCCCTCCCGCCAAATCAATCTTCCTGCATCTGTCAAACAATCTTTCTATTCCAAAAGAAGGATATATTCTGAAGGTTTCTGCAACCGGAATAAACCTGAATGCCTCAACACCTGCAGGTATATTTTATGGCGTGCAAACATTGTTGCAATTATTTCCTGCTGATGTTGAAAGTAAGTCGCCCTCCAAATTAAGATCATGGTCTATCCCCTTTGTTACTATTACAGATCAACCACGTTTTGGCTGGCGTGGCCTCATGCTTGATGTATCCCGCCATTTCTTTACCAAAGAAGAAGTAAAGGATTTTCTTGACATGATGGCCAAGTATAAATTCAATCTGCTGCATTGGCACCTGTCTGATGATCAGGGCTGGCGCGTTGAAATAAAAGCATTTCCCAAACTCACCGAGGTGGGTGCCTGGCGTGTTAGTCGCGTTGGCACATTTGGAACCCTCACTCCTCCCCAACCGGGTGAAAAAGCTGATTATGGCGGTTTCTATACCCAGGATGATATCCGCGAAGTAGTGAAATACGCCAAATCTAAATTCATTGATATCCTTCCTGAAATTGATATGCCTGGTCATAGCCTCGCCGCTATAGCTTCTTACCCTGATCTCACTTCCACTCCTGGTAATTATTATGTAAGCCCCGGTGATCGCTTTATGGTTTGGCCTGCAGGCGGACATTTCTATGGCCTTCTTGATAATACGCTTTCACCTGCCAAGGAATCCACTTATGATTTTATAGATAAGGTGTTTACCGAAATAGCAGCGCTTTTTCCGTTTGAATACATCCACATGGGTGGTGATGAAACGGCACGCAATTTCTGGGAGAAAAGTGATACCATTAAATGTCTGATGAAAAAAGAAAACCTGAAAAAACTGGATGAAGTGCAAAGCTATTTTGTAAAACGCGTTGAGAAGATCGTAATGTCCAAAGGAAAGAAGCTCATTGGTTGGGATGAAATACTGGATGGCGGTCTCGCTCCCAATGCCGCAGTTATGAGCTGGCGCGGTATGACCGGTGGTATTGAAGCTGCCAAACAGGGACATGAAGTGGTAATGAGCCCCACTACTTTTGTTTATCTCGATTATATGCAGGGAGATGCTGTTATTGAACCTCCCGTATACGCCACACTCAGATTAAGCAAAACTTATCAATTTGAACCAATACCTGACGGCGTTGATCCAAAATTCATTAAAGGCGGACAGGGAAATATGTGGTCTGAACAATTGTATACTGTGCGTCATCTGCAATACATGCTCTGGCCTCGCGCATTTGCAGTTGCTGAGGCTCTTTGGTCTCCAAAAGATAAAAGGGATTGGAATAATTTTGTGCCAAGAGTGGAAAGGCATTTTCAGCGATTGGATGCTGCAGATGTTAAATACTCTCCCAGCCTATATGATCCCATCTTTGAAGTGGCAAAGGATACCACGCAGACAGTCGTAACAATGAGTACAGAAATTGATGGTCTGCAGATCCACTATAGCTATGATAATTCTTTCCCGGATCAATATTACCCGGTCTATACTTCACCACTCACCATTCCAAAAGATGTGACTACCCTAAAGGTTATAACCACCAGGGATAATAAACCCATTGGGAGAATGATTGTAATGCCGGTTGCTGAATTAAAGAGAAGAGCCGCCAGGAAATAACCAATTCTGATCAGAATTGTATGAAGGAACTTAAAATTCGAAAGTCTAAGAAAAAATCAGGCTGGTATCTCGTTATGTGTCTAACGTTAGTGACCCTATTTATTTTCTTTCTCGTGGCAGATCCTCCTCACCATTATCATTATCGAAGGTCATATTGGTTTGGAATTATATTATTTGGCCTACTTTCTCAATTATTTTTCTATGATTACATTGACAGAAGACCTATATATGTTATCAATGAAAAGGGAATCAGGCTTAGAAATGGAATCATAATTACCTGGAAGAATATTTCACACTTTAAATTAGAGATCACATATTCCAAGAACATTACCTACAAACAGGCAGTTCTATTAACATGGAAGGAAATGATATTGGCATTATAGATGTGAGTTTTGCTGATGTTTCTTTAGATCGGCTTGAGCGTACGCTTAAAAAAAAGATAAAGTTAATGGCCAAAGAATAGTTTTCCCAGAGCTTATTCTTTCCATTTTCCAAACAGCCTTTCTACTACTTTTAAGCGGAATAGAAATATATTGTCCAGCTTTGGGCTTACAATTAATCGGTCAATCATAGGCTCCAGGATCCAGCCCGGGCTACGGTAATGAACAATATCCGTCATTTCTACTCCACCCGTTATTTCCTTAAAATGATGCTGGTGATGCCAGAACTTATAAGGCCCTTTCCGCTGCTCATCCACAAAAAACGCCCCTTCCTTTACATGAGTAATCTCCGTCATCCAGTATACAGGTATGCCAAGCACTGGCTTTACCGTGTATTCTATAATTTGGCCCGGATAAATATGATCCCCATGATGTTTTGAAATAACTTTAAATTTTAGAGAGGCCGGCGTAATGGTTTGTAAATTTGAGGGGTCGGAAAAGAAATTCCAGACTGTTTTAAGAGGAGCCGGTATACATTGCACAGTTTTAAGACTATGTATAGCCATACCGATACAACAGTTTATCCACTCACTTGTTCTATAGAATGACTATACCCGGAGAAAATAATTATGTCGCTTAATAAAGAAAGGCTGGAAAAGAAGTTTCGTGAAGAATATGGCAGGCTGAATGAACGGCAGCAGCTGGCCGTTAATACTATTGAAGGTCCTGTTATGGTGATTGCGGGTCCGGGTACCGGTAAAACCCAGATACTTGCCAGCAGGATCGGCAAGATCTTACTGGAAACCGATGCCCTCCCCGAAAATATTCTTTGTGTGCTTTTTAGGTACATAGGCAGTCAACAGCATTAACAGCAACGATGCTATTACCGCAACAAAGCTTACGGCGTTTAAGCCAAAGCAAACATCATCTCCCCATTTTTCAATAATAAGGCCTGCAATGCCTGGCCCTAT
>CAMLGP010000051.1 GCA_946479535.1 uncultured Bacteroidota bacterium | reverse complement strand
GCTACTGAATTGCCACAGGAAACTGTTTTGCGCAAGGCCAAGCTGTATGAATATCGTCCACCCAAATTCTTTACTGATTATGCGGTTACAGGTTTCAATAACTCTGTAATGACCATCAATAAATTCCAGCCTTACGGTGGTGGTGCCGGTCCGATCTATCTTTCCAATGGAACGGATTTCAACGGTATTGTCCGCCTGGGCACATCGGATCTGATGGAAGATGTGAAGTTCACAGGTGGATTCAGGCTGGCATCCAATCTGCGCGACAATGATGTGTTATTTGAATTCTATAACCTCCGCAAGCGATTGGATTGGGGAGTGACTTACTTCCGCAGCAGTAACCAGGTAAGTTTTGTGAATACACCCTATATTGGTAAAGAATTCTCTAATTATTACCTGGCCCGTTTGCGGTATCCTTTCTCAAAAACAAAGAGCCTTCGCATGTCACTGGGTCCCCGTTTCGACAAGATCGTGGTTACATCAAGAGACAGGATCTCATTGGCAACTCCGGATCAAAAGACAACCTATGGGCAGGTTAGTATGGAGTATGTGTATGACAACACATTGAATCCGGCTACCAATATCTGGCATGGGTTACGTTATAAGATCTTTGCCGACTGGTTTACGCAGTTGAGTAAAATAGGTAATGAAGAAGGCAAGTTCCTGTTCAATGCAGGTTTTGATGCCCGTCATTATCTTCCAATCTATCGCAACCTTATCTGGGCGGTGAGGGTTGGAGGCGATTTCTCCTGGGGAGATCAGAAAGTGGTGTATTACCTGGGTGGTGTTGACAACTGGTTCTCACCCAAATTCAGTGATGAGAACAGGCCAACAGAGAATTATACCTATCAGTCACTGGCTGTTAACCTCCGTGGTTTCAAACAGAATATAGCCAATGGCAACAATGCAGTAGTTATAAACAGTGAGATCAGATTGCCGGTATTCCCAACACTGATGAACAAGCCGATCAATAATGCATTCCTTCGCAATTTCCAATTGGTTCAGTTTGTTGATCTGGGAACAGCCTGGGCTGGCGATATCAAGAACATAGAAAGACCACAGGTGATCTATTCTGATCTTCCTGATCTTTCCGTGCGATTGAAGGCCGGCGGTGTAGGACCATTTGCAGGTGGTTATGGATTTGGAGCCAGAAGCACTTTGCTTGGATATTTCCTGAGGGTGGATGCCGCCTGGGAAATGAATGGTGTATTTCGTGGAAAACCCCGCTGGTATTTTGCCATGGGATTTGATTTCTAAGAATTTTCATTAATAATAAATAATTAAGAGGTCCCAGGAATGGGACCTCTTCTGTTTCCAAAAGGAACAGTGAACGAAAAAACCAACAACAAGAACTATCCGTGTATCTCCGTTTATAGTTTTGTTACCATTGAATTTTTTTGGAGAAATGCATGATGACTGCCAGTGTGAGGAATAAACCAATACTTCCGAGGATCAATGAATAGTCCTGTATCTGAAGAATGGTAAACACATAAGAGTACATCAGTACCAATATCACTGCCAGAACAGAGGTAAGTTTGGCGGATTGCAGTATTCCTTTGACAAACCATCCGATCAGACCCACAGTTGCTATTGAGGCAATGATATAGGCGGTATTGAATCCGGTATACTCAGAAAATGAAAGCAATAATGTATAGAAAAGGATAAGGGCGGCGCCGATCAAACCATACTGGAATGGGTGTACGGATTTTTTGTTGACTGTTTCGATTATGAAGAAGGCAGCGAAAGTGAGCAGGATACAAAGCACAGCATACTTTACAGAGCGCATGGTCTTTTGATAGCCATTGACAGGAATGAACAGATCTGCACCAAATGAAGCCGTTTGCAGGTTGTAGGTATCCTGTTTCCAGGCCTGGGGGAAACTGCGGGTATGAGAGAGGTTTTTCCAGGTAGCAACGAATCCGCTGTCGGATATCTGGTGATCGGGTAATTGTCCGCCTGTGAAACTTGGATCAGGCCAGCTTGAAGATAATTTTACAGTAGTTACTTTTCCAACAGGAGTAAAAAGCAATTGTTCAGAACCGTTAAAGGAAATAGTGGATGAGAAATTGAAAGAATTGCCGGCAGTTATAGTTACCGGGGCACTAAATCCTTCGCGCATAACTCCATTGTTGAGCATGGCAGGACTTGCGACTACGGTAGAGTCATTCCATTTGAGTTTTATATCCTCCTTCAGGCCTTTTCCATCAGCAATATCCAGGCAGATATAGGCTTCCTGCCAAAGCATATTCACGGGATCGATCCCTAATTTATTCAATGGTAAAGGGTTGAACTTGCCTTTCAAATTAGTTGTGGAAGAGTAAAGCATTACCTGGTAAATGCCACGGTGGCGTTCTTCTGGCTGGACCCTTGCATCAATACCCAGTTCATCTGGTAGGAAATAGGCATAATGCTTTCCCGCCCCCGACTGATTGGGTGATGCAATATAGGGTACCACCAGAACGGGGCCGGTAAGATTTTGTTTGCCCGCCCATTTGCTACTTACTTCAGTAAATGCTTCTTTTTGACGTGCTTCCCTTTCTTTGATCAGTTCCTGAACAAAATAGGAAGGAATAAGAAGCAGCAACACCAGACCGGCAATCATAAACCCTTTGATCAGGAGTTTACTTTTTTGCCAGACACTTGATGTGATAGATGCTGCTTCTGATGTAATAGGTGTTGTTTCCATTTTATTTAAACTTTAAAAATTGCTTAATGCTTTACCGGTAAGCCCATTACTTTAATGGTGATATAGAACAGCGCCATAAATGCCGCCCATAAAGTAATCATGCCCCATTCCATACTGTTGCGGATGGGATGAAAGATCACTTCCTGCATTTCCTCAAATAAAGAGAAGGGCCGACCGATCACATCCCAGCTATTGTGGCGTAGATAGCGGCCGATATAAATACCAAATGCATTCAGCCACATTACTACCAGCAGGAAAAATATGGAATAGCGTTCACCATAAATGGTGGTGATGATCGTTTCAATTCTTCTTACAGACAGAATACCGAATAGCAGACCGTTCCATGCAAATGAGAACAGTAACAGGAGATCAAACCATTTGGGAGCTGAATCAAATTGTTCAAGGTGGAAAAGAACACACATGATGTAAAAGGAATTGGGAATAAACAGCAGCCAGCCTGCTAACACAATCACTCGCTTCCATTTATTCTCCATTACAGGTATGCGCTGATACAACCATTCACTAAGGGCATAAGGTATAAATGCGAGAAATAGATTCCATACCAGGAACAGGTAAGTAAAGTAACCGGTAGCCGCCACTCTGGCACAAACCAGTAAAATACTGAAACAGCAGGAAACGAATAACCAGTGGTTAAGCGTTAGTCTGGCGTCTTTTTGCTGGATAAGGTGATTTGTTGACATATTAAAAAAGTTTAGGGAAAAACACTATTGCTGCTGTGATTAATGCTGTGAAAACGGCAATGAGCACCGCGCCGGCGCTTATATCTTTTATCATGCCGACCCTGGAATGATATTGCGGAGAAATAAAATCCATGATGGCTTCCACTGCTGTATTGAAAGCCTCGGCTACCCACACAAACCCTGTAACAATGATCAGCGCCATCAATTCAATTCCTCTTATTTTGAAATAAATAATAGCTCCACACAGGATAGTTGTTGCTACCAGATGGATCTTTGCATTAGGTTCCTGCACCACAAATTTTTTTATTCCTTTACAGGCAAACCTTACACTGGCTATTCTTCCTTTGAATAAAGATTTCATAATGATGGGCTGGATTGTTCGTTCAATTCTTTTGACCTGACCTCTTTGAAATACTCTTCGATTTTTTCAATTTCTACTACTTTGTGATATACTGGAAGGAGTGTTGCCAGCCCTACTATTCCAAATGAACAATCGATCAGTCTCCAGTTGAGAGGAATTCCCCTGAATTGACCAGCAATGAGTGCAAAAGGGATTACGGCAATACAGGCGATGATGCCGAATTCAATCACCCACTTATTTCTTACCGGATCTTTGTAAGGACCTATGAACAGGATGGCGAGAACAAAATGGGCAAAAGCCAGCCAGTCGTACCCATAACTGATAAAAGGATATTGATCATTTGTTGTTTTGACGCCAACATAAACCCTGTCCAGCCACGCCCCCAATGCCTTATCAGGTGAAAAGCATCGGGAAAGAAACTCCAGTTCTGCTTCAGCAGGCATGGCGGTAAGGCCGCTAATAAAAAGGGAGATCATGAAGAAAACCATCCATCTTCTGACTGCCCTGAGTGAGCTTTCGTATTTAAAAGTACTTTGCATTTCAAAGTGTTTAGGCAAAAAAAATATATTATTTGACTCCCCTGATCATGTTTTCCAATGCTGCGATATGTTCAGAAAATGCTTTCTCTCCTGTTTTGGTTAGAGAATAGGTAGTATTGGTTTTTCTTCCGATAAATCCTTTGTGGACTTTGATATAGCCGTTCTCTTCCAGGCTCACCAGGTGGGTAGCCAGGTTGCCGTCAGTAACCTCCAGCATCTGCTTGAGATCATTAAAGCTGATCTCTTCATTCACTACCAGAATGCTCATAACCCCCAGACGGATCCGGTTATCAAATACCTTATTTAAACCATTTATCGGATTCTTCATTACTAAAACTTGACATTAAAGGTCATTAAGCCTGCTCTGGCTTCCGCTCATATTTCCACCACATGATTATACCGTATAAAATATGAAGTACACCAAAGCCTACTGCCCAAAAATACAAACCATATCCTATGAATTGAGTGTTGATCAGCCCAACAATTATTTCGCAATAACCCAGATACCTTATATCCGTTAAAGTATACTTGCTTGAATTTACCAGGGCAAGGCCATAGAAGATCAGGCAGGAAGGCGCCACAAACCGCCAGTCATTATGTTGCAACATGGCAAGGATAAATAAACCGCCGGCAACAAGAGGGATTACCATATTCCAAAATAGCCTGCGGGAAGTATGATCCCAAAGTGACCGGCCCAGTTTGTTTGATTTTCTCCAGGTAAAATAAAAAGCAAGGAGAAAGGCCAGTCCGAATACTCCAGCAGATAAACCCAGCAACTGAACCTTTAGCGTGGCAAATTCATCTGCATTGAAATAGTGACGATCATTATAATTACCATAATATTCTTTGAAAATAATTGACCGGGCTACCCAGGCTCCGGCAAGAGCAACGAGGCCAGCGGCAACTCCGCTCAGGCCACTGAGAGAGATGAAACGGCTTGACCGTTCCATTAATTTGCGGATGTCACGGACATCCTGTAAAGTGTCTGCTTGTTGGTTTTGTTCGTTCATAAAAAGCACTTTGAAATACAAAGTAAATACAATTATTATGTATTTCCTAATGCTTAACGATGAATTATTTCAATTTAAAGAAAGTTGGTAGGTACCAGCCGTTAGCTCCTGGCTAATGAACTTATTAAAGCTACTTACCTATTTATTCCGTCTAAAACCAGCAATTATCTGGAGACTGGACTCTGGTGGCTTGTGGTTAGAAGCTGGCGACTAATTGAATAAAGCTACTTTGTCCGATGAAAGACGGTTACTCGCCGATTTAACAGATGAAATTGAGGATCAGTCGATAAATTTGCCCGATGAACCCCGGAAGACCGCTGCAAATCATACTGCTCTTTGTATTATGCCTTGTTGTAATGCTGCCCGTGATGAGCCAATCCAGACGAATCAGCGGTTCCGTGAGGGATGCAAATAGTGATGAACCGGTACCCTTTGCCTCTGTTTCCTTTAAGAATTCAACTGCTGGCGATTTAACAGATTCCTCCGGCCATTTCTCCTTCCGCTTTGACCAATGGCCATCTGATACCATGGTCATTACCTGCGTGGGTTATCAGCCGCTTACCTATGTGATCAACAAAATCCGGGATTCAATCCGTGTAGATCTCCTGATGGAAAGAGGGACTTTCAATGAGGGAGTGACCGTAAAAGTAAAGGTCAACAAAGGATTATTGCTCTGGCGAAAGATCGTTCAGCATAAACCGCAGAACGACCGGTACCGCTTTTCCAATTTTTCTTATGAATTGTATAATAAGCTGGAGCTGGACATAAAGAATTTCAATTTTGAGAAGATCTCAAGATTTAAACCCCTTCGTCCGGTTGGAGATCTTATCAACCAGAATGTAGACAGCTCTGCCGGCGTAAAATTCCTTCCTACTTACCTCACTGAAGCCATTTCCGACTATTATTATCAGAAGAGACCACTTAAGCGACGTGAGGTGATCAAAGCCGCCAATACGAATGGCGTCAAGAATGAAAGCATTATCAAGTTCCTTGGTGGGATGGATCAGAACGTGAATGTTTACAATAATTTCATACCAGTTTTCAATAAACAGTTTGTAAGCCCGGCCAGTGATAATGGTGATCTGTATTATAACTACCGGGTATTGGATACGCAGATAGTCAGCAACCAGCGATATTATCACCTGGTATTTACTCCACGCCGCAATGGCACCAACACCTTTGAAGGTGACTGCTGGGTACATGCAGGCACGTTTGCCATTCAAAAGATGAATCTCCGGCTGGGCAGGGATGCGAATATCAATTTCGTGGATAACCTCAGTCTGATCCAGGAGTACAGGCTGATCAATGATTCTACATGGTTCCTTGCAAAGGACAAATTTGTTGCAGATATGTCGCCTATCGGCAGAGGCAGTCCGGGTTTTATTGGCCGCAAAACAACCACCTATCGTAATGTTGTGGTCAATGATACATCCGTCACCAATCAGCTAAGCAGGAACAAGCTGCTGGAAGAGATCATTACCCTACCTGGAGCTGATGAAAAAAATAAAGAATTTTGGAATGAATCCAGGCATGAAGAATTATCGAAAACAGAGGCAGGCATTATTAAAATGCTGGACACACTCACCAATGCCCCTGTATTTCAAAGACTGGCTGACCGTATTAATTTCTTTGCAACAGGATATAAGAATATAGGCAATGTGCAGATAGGTCCCTGGTATAACTGGGTCACCGCTAATTCCTGGGAAGGGTTCAGGGTTCGATTTGACATTGGCAGCAACCGGAAATTTGACAAGCACTGGTGGTATCATGGGTACCTGGCCTATGGCTTTGATGATAAAAAGATAAAAGGTAAGGCAGAACTATTCTATTTACCGCATAAACATCCGCGGCTTTACTGGTATGCTTCTTATACCAATGATCTTGATTTTGGACAGAACTATTATGGTGAAGTTACAACAGATAATATATTCGCTCTGGCGATCCGTAAGCCTAATATCCCAGTCAAGTTCATGAAGATCGATGAAAAGCGGTTTGAGTTCTTCAATGAACATCGTTCTGGGTTTTCAGAACTGGTAGCAGTAACTCACAAGGGTTTTACTCCATTAAAGAATATTCCATTAAAGGATTCATTCCCTTCGGAAACAGGTCATTCACCTCTTACCAGTTTTGAAGTATCACTCCGGTTGCGATTTGCCTACCTGGAGAAATTCCTGGAAAATACTTTCTTTCGCACCAGCCTGGGAAGCCCCTATCCTATCGGTGATATCTATGTGGCTCGCGGAATTGCCGGCGTATTCAGAAGCAATTATAATTACACCAAGATATCAGGCAGTATCTCTGATTATATCAAGATCCCGCCATTAGGCAGTATCTCCTACCAGGTTTATGCAGGCAAAACCTTTGGAACGCTTCCTTATGTACTGCTGGATATAGCTCCTGGTAATGAGCTGCATTATTATAATAAGTATGCGTTCAATATGATGAATAAATATGAATTCATTCATGATAAATACGCCGGGATCAATTTTGAGCATAATATCGGCAATGGGATCTTTCGACTGTTCCCCAAGCTGAAACTCCGTCAACTCTGGACATTGAAAACATTATGGGGCAGCCTGTCACAGGCAAACAGGGATTATAATTTTAAACAGGGAAATACTTTCCAGACCCTCAATGGAAAAACTTATATGGAACTCGGAACGGGAGTTGACAATATCTTCCACGTATTCAGGGTTGATTTTATATGGCGTGTATTGCCGAGTACATTGCCTGATGGAGATACAAAAAAGTTTGGGATATTTGGAAGCTTCCGGCTTACGTTTTGATCATTCTTTTTTTACTTCAGCAGCAGTTGCTGACTGCCTGAGATATGAGTCGATTTTGGACTGATCCTGTTTTGCATTATACTCCGCATCAAAGAAAATGGTAGTGAGTTCACTATCTGTAATAAGATCTTTGGGATCTGCGGAAAAAGGACCTGACATACCGAGATAGAATTCCTTCCAGGGTTTACCCTCTTTATCTTCTCCTTCATACGTGAGCCGGAAGAGATACATTTTGCAGTTTTTGCCTTTGTATTTAAATGTTTTCACCCCCAATGATTTCATTTCAGCAGGTTCATAATCCTGCTCATTAGAAAAATCAAATAGATCAGCTTCTGCTATTGACTGTTGCGTACTATAAGCAAGCGGGAATACTGCAGTTTTGCCGATCTTATGCAATGCCTCATAAAAGTATTTCCGGTAAGACTTATCGGCTGCAACTTTTGCTATCTCTTTTGGATCAACCACCTGGCCATTCTTCAGAAGGCCTTCAATAGCTGCCTGCTTGATATTCAGTTCTTCTGCACCCAGGTATTTTTTCAATATGCGATTGCCTTCAGCACTATTCAATTGTCGCATCAAATTGAGCATACTTACATTTTTATATGTACTGAAGTCCAGATTCGATTCATTTCGATTATCATAAATGGTATCTGCAGCGTATACAAATTGCTGGCTGTAAGGTTCCAGCATGGATAAGGGGACCATCCCATTGTCAACCATAATTGAACTAAGACCCATTACACGCAATACAAAAAGTGGATTATTACTTAACTGGAGTATCTCTGGATACAATGATTTTGCCAATTCCAGTGAATCACCCACGTAACCGGTTAATACATAAGAGCCGACATCCTGTGGTGTATGTTTAAGTAACAACTCCTTAAAGATATCGAAGGAATACTGAGTCTGGTATCTTGCCAGCAAATCAAGCATACACATCTTTATAAACTCCCTTTTCCCTGTAAGAGCAGGAAAGGCCTCTTTGATAAATTCCAGAGTATTTTCATCCATCAATTGGTGTAAAGAATCTGTGATCCGGTCGCGAGTATTATAAGAAGTAGATGCGTCATCGGGGTAATCTTTCAAAAGGGCTTCTTCCAGAAGTTTTTTATCTGATGCAATGACTTTGGCTTTTAAAAAGGCTTCCTGGGCGTCTGCGAATACAGCCGAATCACTGGACTGAAGGTCAGTCAATATCTTTCCAAATTTCCTTTTGTAGATTTCGGCATTTGAGACTTCACTGAGAACCTTAAAATTGGTAAAGAACCTTTCATAAGGTCCATCATTTATCTTTTGGAAAGGTAAATAACAAAGTATCTGATAAAGCGTGTCACCATTGATAAATATTCTTGCCTTTTTAACGTTATTATTCCCGGGAGATTGCACTATCCATTCCTGCCCTTTTAAATTTCCGTTTGTTACCCATTTCTCGGAAAGGACAGAATCAGTAGCTTTTCGGTAACCGGCCGCTATATCCATGAACAGAGTGCTATCATCTTCAGCATAATAATAGGGCGGTATCTTATACTTCAATACCTCATAAGAAGTACAATCCACCGAATCATAACAGATATAGTGAATTGGCCTGTTCTTTTCAGTAAGTCCAGAACCTGTATCAATCGTTTCTACAAAGGTTGCTGGCGCAAAGGATAGAAAGTTACCAGCGTTCTCCATATTCCAGTCCTTATATTGATAGTCCACTATATTAAATGAATGCAGGAAATTATTCATATCCGCCACCAGGGCAGGCGTATTCTGTCCCTCAACAATCACATAATAAACACGGTTACCACGATTAATCACCAATGATTTAAATAACACACCATTTGGTGCACTGCCTTCATATTTCAAAACGGGATATCCATTTAGAGTGGTTTCTTCATTAAGGGATACCGTTTGAATAGAATTGGCAAACCTCTCCCGGTAGGCAAGAAAAATACTTGAATCAGCAGTCAAATGCAAACCCGAAACAATATCTCTAATCTGAAGTATGTAGTAAGTACTTGTGGCAGGATCAGCGAAGTCATAAGTGGTAAAGTTCCAGCCATTTTGAACATCTTGCGCCATTTTGGGATTTTTTATAGGATCTCCCGGAAATAATATATTACACCCCTTCAAATCAAGATTAAATCGTTTCCAGTTTTTTACGGTCGCAATGGGCAATTCTTTTGCAGGTGTAAACGATGCAACAAAATGATCGGCATCGGGGCTGGTCATTGCTTCTTTCTTTTGCCCTCCAACAAAAAGGATATACAATATATTTTACTTGCGCAGGTATATGTTCTTAAAATAATTCTGATTGATAACGGCACGTACTTC
>CAMLGP010000050.1 GCA_946479535.1 uncultured Bacteroidota bacterium | reverse complement strand
TGATTCCCCATTGAAAATAAGGCTATTGTTTCCTTTAATATTGAGAAGAGCAATCTGTTCTTTGGGAGAATTGTAATCAAGGTAAATATAACTGCCACCGCCAAACCCGCCTCCTCCTCCAAAGCCTCCACTGCGACGAAGACGGTTGAGACTATCTGCAGTGATAGCCTGCCATTTGATAACTTGTCCACGTTGATTCACATCGAAGGAATCTCCATCAACAGGGCGTTTCAAGGTATTAGTATAAAGTTTATAGGCAAGCGGATCTGTATAGATCGCTTCACGACCATAGCGGCTACCAGCCGTAAGCAATAGTCCTTTTGTAAAATGATAAGTTGTCTGGGTATAACAACAGGAAACTATTGCCAGGGAGAAGATAGTGAAAAGCGCCCTCTTCTTTCTGTTCTGAGTATTCGGTTTTAAAAAGTTAATTCTCATGGAAATTTTCAATATATGAAAATCTGGTTTGGACACTATTGAATCAAAAGAAGAAATCAGACCGCGTAATAGCGGTCTGATTTTTAGGGATCGCTACCCGAATCGATTCGGAATAGGGATAGCTTTTTTATTGGTAATTATAATCGTTATAATACGGGATCACTGTTTTTTTATCTGCCGGAACCCAGAATATTGGTGTTGTGAAATTGTCTTGCGCCTGCACTTTCTTATACTCATCTGGATTGGTTTGGTTTGCTGACAATGGATATCTCAATCTTTCCGGGAATGGCTTCATCACTTTGGGAGAGAAGGTCATTGGTTCCAGGAAAGGATGCCTTGTCCTTCTCAATTCTGCCCATAGTTCAAATGGTGCAACTATATTCAGGTGAATATATTTCTGCTGCATCAAAATCTCCATTTTGTCTTCCAGGTTTGCACGTGTATTGAAACGATTCGCAATTGAATCAGCATACTGATTCACAATAGCAGCGGAAGGTTTTGCAGGATGGAAGTAGATGGCTGAATCCTCTCCAAAACGGTTGGTAGCGAAAGTTGCCGGGCCAATAAAGTAGTTTCCAGAAATCGCTTTTGCCTTAAATGAAGAAGACATGCGGCTTTCTTCATTTCTTGCATACCAGAAATCAGTAGAGTGCGCAATAGCATCCTTAATATGCTGGGACGCAGTTTTACCAGTATTGCCGAGGTTTTTGAGGGCAACTTCAGCGAGCAGCAGATCAACCTCTGCCACAGACATCATATAGGCAGGGAATTTGGCATTATGCGTATAGGTGGTATAGTTATACTGCGATTTTGCATTTTGCTGCAGAGAAGCAATAAAACTGTTGGGAGTGGTAGCATAACGCTCACCAGCCACATAGTCAGGTTTCTGTGCATCTGTGTTATAGCTTACACCAATGTATTTACGTGTATTGACAGTTGGGCTGTACGCGCCATCAATATATTTCGTTGGCATGGCAATAACAGGCAAACGGGGATCATCAATGCCTGGCTGATAGCTGGCCTGATCACGATTCATTCTCTTCATGATAATATCAGGAATGAAGCTTGCGAAAGAATTCTCGCCCAGCCCACGGATCCAGAAACCATTGCTTTCAGGGGCTACATCCACAACAATGGGTTGTAAAAGATCAGTTGTTGGCAATGGCTTGCTCAGCACATCCTGGATAGTTGATTTTGCCAGGGCATCATCAACACCCGAGATCCTTACAGCATATTTTAAACGGATGGAGTTGATGAATTGCAACCACTTATCAATGTTACCATTCAGGGCAATATCTGTTGTACCAAAAAGGTTTTTACCCAGATCGGTCATTGCATTGTATATACCGGGAAGATCAGTGTAGATCTGTTTCAGCTCAGTCATCACGGAAACATAGATCTCCTTAGGATCATCAAATTTGGGATAGAATACTGCCTCACTGCCTTTAAATGCCTGTGAATAAGGAATACTATTATAAAAATCAACATTCTGAAGAGCTACATAATCTTTCAATACTGTAGCCAGTGTATAATAGATCTTATTATTGGTCAACTTCTCACCATCTATTTTACTTAATTCATCATTCAATACGGCCCAGAACCTGGCACGGGTATAAAAATCATTAAGGCGGTTATTCCAGAGATTATCGGTTAAGCCGCCGAAACCATTTATACCAGTGAGATCATCAAACCCTGAAAACCAGGTATAACGGTCAGTGATATAACGTTGTGCAAGCTGTGCATATCCTGGAACTTCTGTTCCAGAGTTCATTTGCCAGTAAAATTCTCCATAATCCTGAACAAAGATCTTATGCTCAGTAAGCATGGAAAGGAAAATACCTCCAAATAGATTTTCCACTTTTGAATATACATCGGGATTATTGAACTGCTTTTCCAGTTCCTTCTTACAACCCCCCGATAAAACACTTATTGCAAAAAGAATAAGTGCGCTTTTATAAATTGACTGTTTCATAGCAAAAACATTTTGTAATTAGAAACTAACATTTAAACCAAAGCTGTATGTACGCACTGAAGGATAGAATGAATTTTCAACAAATCCCTGAGCACTCAATGCAGATTCCGGATCAATATCAGGAACTGATTTGTATATATATCCAATATTTCTCACTGCAAGATTTACACTAACCTTTTGCAGCTTCAGCATGTCCGAAATCCTTTTTGGGATGGAGTAATCAATTGATATTTCCCTGAGTTTAATATAATCATTATTGAATACTCTATCTGGGGGCCATCCGGTACTGTTATCGTTTATATAGGTTGCATAATAATCAGCTGCAGCTACGATCTTATCATTTGGCTCATATTTGAAATTACCGCCGCCTAAATCAATTTGCTTTACACCAGGAAGTAATATTCCATCATGACGGGTTTGACCACCAGCGGTATATGTTAAACCACCGTGGGCTTCATCACGGCCAGGCAGAGTAGCTTTAATTACACCATTTCCCATTAAGTACTGATTGCTATAAGAAAATAGTTTGCCACCGTACTTATAATCTATTCCAACATGGAAATTGAAACCTTTAAACATGAAATCACTATATAATCCTCCAAAGAGCTTAGGATTTATGTTTCCAACTTTAATTTCCTTTGTTGGATCTAATGAATAGAAGCCATCATCATTTACTATGCGATTTCCAGCTGGGTCACGGGCATAATCATACATATAAATATCACCAATTGGTTTTCCCGGCACACCTTTCACCTTTACTGCATTTCCAATACCATCTATAAACTGCTCCTTAATACCAGGGTATAATTTAATGACCTTTGATTGCTGGCGGGAACCGGTAAATGTAACATTCCATCTGTATTTATCTGATACAAACGGTGCCGCTTTGATCATTGTTTCAAAACCCCAATTCTTCACATTACCACTGTTGATATTGGCCGTTGCATAACCTGTGGCCGGATTGATATTCAGCGGAATGATCTGATCATAGATATTATTAGTGTAGAAAGTCAGTTCAAGCTCTACCCTGTCGTGATCAAACCATCTTGTGTTGGTGCCAATTTCAAATTCACGCTTACGGAAAGGTTTAATATCTCCGAGGAACAAGGCTGTTGGTGGCAGTACACCTACAACAGTTGCTCCTTCATAAATTGATTCTACGCTATAACTATTGTTGGCAAAGTACCTGTTTTGTAGAGCCACATTTGGACCACCACCTACATCAGCCCATGAAAGGTTCAGTTTACCATATCTCAATTTGGGTATGTTCTTGAGATGATTGGTAAAGGTATAAACCAGAGAAGCTCCGGGGAAGAAGTAAGAGTTATTGCTTGGAGGCAGTGTAGAGTTCCAGTCATTTCTGGCATCCATCTGAAGATACAGCGTATTCTTCCAGGACAATGTTACTGATCCGAGCAGACCATAAACCAGTTCTGATCCTTTTACAATCCCTCTCACCTTAGCAAGATCCTGTGCACCGAGGCGGTCATTGCCAATGGAATACCAATCCGGAAAACGAAGGCCGTTATCACCGGTACCTGCAAATACATTAGATTCATTTACCTGCTGATAAGACCATCCGGCATAAGCAAGCACATTCAGGTCATTATTCATGTAAGAGTCTTCGAAATTTAACAGGGCCTGATAGTTCTGTACAATATTATTCTGCTTTCTCCATTGAAATCTGCCACCTGTTGTTTGAGGGAGCAGTCTCACAATCTGGTTTTCTGTAGTATAATCCGTATTTGTAAAATCTATCGCGGCCTGCCCTACCAGGGAAAACTGTTTGGTGAATTGTAATGTTGTACGCAGTGAATTGATGGTATGAAATTTCTTATCCAGGTCTGTATTCTGGTTTTGATCAAATAAAAGTGCCACCAGGCCGCCTCCACTAGTAGGAGGTAATGCGGATGTAGGCAATGCATAACCATCAAAATCCCTTAGATACCCTTCATCCAGGTAAAAATCACGTAATGAGTTATAGTCATAATCTCTCTGTAATCCCCATGCAACCACCTGTTGAAGGTTAGGCCTTCTGTTACGGGTGTTTACACTATATATATTAGTAGTAAATTCAAACTTGGCGAATGGAGAAACGTTGAAATTACCGTTGAAGCTAAAGGTGTTATTTTGCTGCCTTGCACGATCAATAATATCATTGTATTCAACATGTGAGAAAGATGCCCTTGCGCTTCCAAATGCGCCTCCTCCAGAGATAGCCACATTTGTTCTGCTTGAACTACCCGTGCGGAAGAAATCAAGGAAATTGTTGGGATAAGCTTTATAAGGGACCATCACACTATCATAACGCATTACCTGGCTGTTATCAAACTTTGGCCCGAAGCTAAAGCGTGATGTGCTTAGGAATCTTACGCGCTGACCGCCTGGTATCACAGTAGTAGCAGTATCATATATGCTGGTACCAGAACCATATTCATTTTGAAAATCGATGAAAGTAAATGGTTTCTCTGTGGTTATTTGCTGGGACACAATCACTCCCAATCCTTTTGTTTTCTTTCCCCCTTTTGTTGTGATCAATACAACACCATTCAACGCCAGACTACCGTATAATACTGTGGCTTTCGCGCCTTTCAGTATCTCGATAGATTCAATATCTTCTGTGTTCACATCATTGATACCTGAACCATAATCGATAGAGTTCAATGGATCAAAAGTGGTGTTGGCCATACTGGTGGACTGATCATAAATGGGTACACCATCCACAACAAACAGCGGTCTTGTTTTGGCAAAAGATTCCAGGCCGGCTGCACCTCTTATTCTGATGTTAACACCACCCATTGGACCGGCAGATCCAATATTTACACCCACACCTGAAGCTTTACCATATAAAGCCAGTGCGGGGTTTAGCGTAGTTCCCGCTAACTGAAGCTCAGGTCCCTTTACAGATGAAGTTGAGTAACCAATAGAGCGCTTATCTCTTTTAATACCCAGGGCAGTAACTACCACTTCATCCATTGCATCCGTTTTCTTATCCATGGCAGCAGTTACGGAATTGCTGTTAGCTGGAACAGTTACAGTTCCCACTTCATAACCAACATAACTTAAGGTAAGGGTTTGCTTACCCTGTGGCAGTGTAATTGTGAACCTTCCATCTGTTCCGGTCTGTGCTGTGGCTGTTCTCTTTGAAGTTTCAACAGTCACGCCAACCAGCGGCGTCTTACTTTCTCCGTCAGTGACAATACCACTGACCTGTCTTGTTTGTGCATTCACAAACAAACCTGCGCCTAAGAGTATCACAAGAAGCAGCAGATACTTTCTCATTTCGTAGCGTTTTAGTTTTAAATAAAAAATTGATTCAACCTGTAACCCATTTTGAAAAGAATAGCATCCTGATTCCTTTCGGAAAATCTGGTGGATCTAATTCAAATGTGAACGGTGGTATGGAATTGGCAAGCACACAGGCATTCACCTGTTCATTGCCCCTTTATGCAGTAGTGTTAAGATATACAGGACGTATATTGTGGCCGCGCAATGACGGGGGATCAGTTATTGATCACCTGCCCGGGCCCGGGTTCTACTGCCAGGTTCTTTTTTACAAATTCTTTTTCGTAATTCTCCATCACAAGGGCTGCCGCGCCAATTAGTTCGGCCTGGTAACCCAGCGTGGAAGTTTCAATCATTGTATTCGCCGCAAGCCGCGGAATACAATGCTCATTCAATGCCTGCTGTATGGGAGCCTGCCAGATCTTTCCGGCAGTGGATCCCCTGCCACTTAAAATGATCACTTCCGGATTGAGTAGATGGATAAGGATGGCAACGCCTCGCCCAATATTATAGCCTGCTTCTGAGAATAATTCCACAGCGTACCTGTCTCCATCATGCACGGCCATGATCATTGCTTCACTAGCTTCTTCATAGTGCTGTAGCTGAGATGGTTTGAGTACAGATATCTTTCCATTCTGAACTCCTTCTTTTGCTTTTTCAATGATGACCAGTAGAGATGTTTCTGTTTCAAGACACCCACTCTTGCCACAGCTACATAATTTGCCATTGGCAAAAAGAGGTATGTGGCTGAACTCACCCGCAAATCCATTATGACCTCTAAACAGTTCTGCATTCAGCACCATTCCCAGGCCAATACCCCAACCGATATTAATGACCATTGCATTTTTCTTTGCTTTAGCCATTCCAAATCGTAATTCAGCCAGGGCTATCAGACTGGAGTCATTATCTATAAATACCGGAATACCGAGGCGTTCAGTCATGTGCTCTGCCAATCCTTTCCCGGTCAGTTTCAAAAAGCTATAATTGATCCCTTTCTTGACATCAACAAATCCAGGCATTCCAACACCCACACCAGCTATCCTGTCTTTAGGAATTCCGGATTTTGCAATCACATGATCAATTTTGTCTGTAAGGATGTTGAGGGCTTGCGGATTCTTGTATAATGGAAGTTCAAATTTTTCGATCGGAGATGCAAACCGGTTGTGTAAATCCATGATAACAATGCGTGCCACAAACTGATCCAGCGCCACAGATACTATGTATAATACATCTGGTTTGAGAGAATACATCACCGCCTTTCGGCCACCGGTTGAAGGAGCAAAACCTGTTTCCAGAACGTATCCATCACTTATCAGCTCATTTACAAGCTTTGTAGTGAGGGGAAGGCTCTTCTTGATTTTCCAGCTCAACTCAGAACAGGCAATGCTGCTGGAAAAATAGATTTGCCTCAGAATCTTCTTCTTTATAAGCAGTTTTTTGTCCGACATACCCCCGAATTGGGTAATCTTTTAGTTAAATCTTGATGAAGATAACGGACTTTTTAAAAAAAAACAAAAAGTTTAAGAGATTTTAGGGGAAGAATAGGTGCCAACTTACCTGATTTGGTAGTCAATACCTTAACCGAATAAGCTTTTGGGTTATTTCTTTATTCTACCCGGCGCAAATTGAAGGATCAGGTTAGCAATCAAAGAGACCCCAACTTCCACTCCAATGATGGGAACACTATCGGTAGAGTTGAACAGGCCAATAGAGCTTGAAGCCAGACCCCCCACTCCAATCTGGAGAAAGCCAAGAAGTGCAGATGCGGTTCCAACACTGGTAGTGAACGGGGCCAAAGCAAGGGCAGATCCATTTGGATAGATGAGACCAATGGTAGACAGTAACAGGAAGAACATAACAATGGTACTTACCAGTCCCCACCATCCAAGGATAGCTCCGATTAGAAATATTATGGCGAAGATCAGCTGGCTTATCAAAGCTACCCGGAACAGTTCTTCACTTTTATACCTCTTTAATAATAGTATATTCACCTGATTACCCCCAATAAATCCAACTGACAGCAATGCGAATATTCCTCCGAATACCTGAGGACTCACATGATAGATCTCCATAAAGATCAGGGAAGAACCAGCTACATAAACCAATAAGGTAGCGAATGAAAAGGACGCCGATAGTGTATATGTATAAAATTGCCTGTTCCTGAGAATGGAAAGGAAACTATTGATCATAGGTTTTGCCCGAAGGGATATAGTTGGGTCAGGCTGATAGCCCGTCGGTAAAAACAGGATCACTATTGCCATTACCAGTGCTGCCAGAATCATTAATCCAATGAATACCCATTGCCATCCAAGTCCTGCAGTTATGAAACCGCCAAGAGTTGGGGCCAGTAATGGCGAAAGACCTAATATTAAAATAAGCAAACTGAAGATCTTTGCGCTCTCCTCTATGGGAAAGAAATCCCGCGCCATGGTCATTGCAGCCACACCAGCCACGCAACCACCAAGCGCCTGGATAAACCGGAAGCCCACCAGCATACCTACGCTGTGTGAAACCATACAACCGGCACAACAAATTATATAGATCGCAATGCCAAAGTACAATGGTTTTTTTCTTCCGAATCGATCCAGCAATGGACCATAGATCAGCTGCCCAAATGCAAAACCAAAAAAATAACTGGTAATGGAAAGGGAAACCCTTGCCGTGGTAGTATGAAAGTCCTCCGCGATCTTTGAAAAGGCTGGCAGGTACATATCAATTGCAAAAGGGCTAATGGTCATCAACATTCCCAGTATGAAAATTATCCCTGCCCTGCCCGTTTTATGTTTTGTTGCGGGCGTTGTTGTATTGTCCATTTCTAATATGCCTGGCTCGTCAATTTTTCGTTAAGCCTGTTGTATTTATTCCTGTATTGTATGGGTGATAAACCCGTTATCTTTTTAAAAGTAGTGCGGAATGCTTTATTGTCTGAATAACCTACTTCATACATTACTTCATTAATATTCTTGCGTGCAGATTCAAGTTCTTTCTTGGCTGCCTCCATCTTTACCCGCTGAATATATTCCACTACCGTATTGGAAGTAGCTCTTTTAAATCTACGTTCAAGGTTCCTTCTGCCTATCGCAAGCATGGAAGCCAGTTGATCAATAGTTATCTTATCTTGAAAATTACTCTCAATATATTCCTGCGCCTTTTTCACTGGTTCATCTTCATGGGATTTCTGCCCACTGAAAATGATAAAGGCTGATTGGTTGCTTCTGTCAATATCAATACTAAATGCCTTGGCGATAATGACCGCTACTTCCCTGCCTGCAAATTTCTCTACCAGGTAAAGTAATAAATTAAGATAGGAATAAGCGCCGCCACTTGTATAGATACCATCTTCTTCCGTCATGATCTTATCATCTACTACGTGAACATCGGGATACATCATCCTGAATTCATTGAAGGATGACCAGTGTGTGGCAACCTGCCTGCCTTTCAGCAAACCTGTAGCCGCAAGAACAAATACTCCTATGCAAAGACTTGCTATCTCCGCACCACCCTTGTACTGGTCAATGATCCAGGGAAGCAATGCCTTATTTTCCTCGACTATTTTATTGGCATCACCATGTATGGCAGGAATGATGATGAGATCTGTCTTCTTTACGTCCCTGATCAATGCTTCGGGATTGATGATGAACATGCCGTTGCGCTGACTGGTTTCCATAGTTAATCCAACAAGCTGCACTTTGAATAACGGGTCTTTACCCATTCTCGCCATGATCTTATTCACTTCAGTGAATATCTGGTGTGTTCCATCAATATTTGGAAGACTTGTATGGCCATGTGGCACTAATATGGATATATGCTTCATTATAGAACTTATCTAGGTAAGTATTATGGTTTGAACTTTCACAGACCCTAAAGGTATCGAATACCTCTGTCGCAAACAACCCTGAAGAATGGCGGGTTTACACCCCCTATTTCCGAATACCGGATTCTAATTTTGGATAGGAACAATTAGGATAATTATTAATTAAACGATAATATATGGATAAGTATAATCTCACACAGGATATGAACCTTATCCTGTATCCGGCAAAAAATTTCCCCAATGATGTTGAATCTGCTTTTAAGGAACTGGATAAGCGGATTGGAGGTGGTCCTGATCGCGTATGGTTCGGCATTTCACAGGGAAGCCCTACTGGCATCGTTTATTGGGCTGCAGGACTGGAAGCATACGCAGGAGAAGGAAAAAAGGCAGGGCTTGAAACTCTTTTACTGACAAAAGGTGAGTATATGACAGAAACTATTGAAGACTGGAGAAATAATAAACAGAAATTCATGGAAGTTTTTGGAAGATTGCTGAAATATCCGGAGATGGATATGGATTTTCCCTGTGTAGAATGGTATAAAGGAGAAAAGGAAGTAATGTGTATGATAAAGATCATACAAAAAAATTAGGAGACATGTTATTGGTCCGGATAAATCTGCCGTTCGCCGAAATAAGCTGAAAACCAAATTCCCTGATTCGTAATTTAACCCTCTTATGGAACCGCAAATAAATATCGTAACCCTTGGAGTTAATGACCTGGAGGCTATGGCGGAATGGTACCAGGTGAAATTCGGATGGTCACCCTCCCGGAATTTTGATGGAACTATTTCATTCCGGCTCACCAATATGGTGCTGATACTGGTGGCAGAAAAAAAGCTGGCACGCAAACTTTTTGTATGGCACGACTGGAAAGGATTCAATCGCATATTGCTAACTATCGGTTTCAATACTGAAAAGCAACTGGATGCTACTTTCCGGGAACTTGAAAACAATGGCGTAGTCA
>CAMLGP010000049.1 GCA_946479535.1 uncultured Bacteroidota bacterium | reverse complement strand
TACTCCCAATTATTATGTACAAAAACTATTTTCAGTCAACAAGGGCACAGATATCGTTCCCATACTTGCAAATGGTAAGTCACTGGCAGGTGCAGATAGCCTCTATGCGTCTGCCGTACTGGACAAAAAGACAAATGAAGTTGTGATCAAACTGGTGAATGTATCTGGAAAATCAAAGACCAGGGAGATAGCTATTGACGGAGTGAAAAAACTGGATGCCAGGGCTACCCTGACTGTATTACGTAGTGATGATATAAACGAGGTGAATTCTATAGAAGCACCGAAGGCGGTAAGTCCTACCGAACAGACGATAGCACTCAAAGGGAAAAAGATCAATGTGTCCCTGGAACCCTATTCATTTACTGTGATAAGAGCAAAGGCACAATAATAGATTTTGAAATTGGGAAATTTTAAAATTTATCAGGCAGTTTCCTGCCTTTCTGTATTAAGTTCAATTCTCTCAAAATTTCCCAATTTCCCAATTCCAAAATCTTTAAAACTGTTACTTTGACATTTATTAAAAATATTTCCCTAATTTGGATTTTTATAACCTTTGCTTTATATGAAAAAAATACTCTTCTTCTCAAGTCTGGCTGTAATACTTCTTTCAGCCTGCAATAACGGCTCTGATACTTCATCAACGGAAACAACAACTAAAATGGATTCAACTGCCCCTGCAAGGAGCGCAGGCTTTCATCAAACACTGAATGGAAAGGAAGTCAGCCTCTATGTTTTAAAGAATAAAAACAATGTAACGGCTGAATTGACCAATTACGGTGCCCGCCTGGTCAGCCTTATGGTCCCAGACAAAAATGGAACGATGGTAGATGTAATTCTGGGCCATGATAGCCTCAGCGGTTATACCAAACCCGGTGAGTCATTTTTCGGCACCACTATCGGTCGCTATGGTAACCGTATTGGTAAAGCAAAATTCAAATTGGACGGAAAAGAATATAAACTGGATGCCAATAATGGTCCCAACTCTTTACATGGTGGCCGTGGAGGATTCAATACCAGGGTATGGGATGTGGTTGCACAGGATCTTCAGTCAATTACCTTTAGCTATGTATCCAAAGATGGTGAAGAAGGATATCCCGGTAACCTGACCAGTAAAGTGAAATTCACGCTCACTGATGAGAATGCAATTCAGATAGATTACGAAGCAACAACAGACGCGAATACCGTGGTGAACCTTACTAACCACACCTATTTCAATTTGAATGGGGCTGGCAGCGGTACCATCAACAATCATGAATTAATGATCAATGCTGATAATTTTACGCCTGTTGATGTAACACTCATCCCCACCAAAATGAAAGAGAAGGTGGATGGAACTCCTTTTGATTTCCGCAAGCCAACTGCAATAGGAGCGAGGGTGGATGATACTACTAATATTCAGATCAAAAATGGCATGGGGTATGATCACAACTTTGTATTGAATGGTTGGGATGGCAAGGTGAATAAAGCAGTAACTGTTAAAGGTGATCAGTCTGGTATCACTATGGAAGTGTGGACAGATCAGCCGGGCATTCAATTCTACGGAGGTAATTTTCTTACCGGAAGCGAAATAGGAAAGGGCGGTAAAGCTTATACGCATCGTACAGGATTTTGCCTGGAAGCTCAGCATTTCCCTGATTCACCCAATCAGCCTTCTTTCCCCACAACAGAATTAAAACCTGGAGAAACCTATAAGCAAACAACGATTTACAAGTTTTTGTAAGAAAGAAAGTAAAGAGTCAAAATTAAAAAGTAAAAATTGAGAGGGTATGCCCTTCTTTTTACTTTTTAATTTTGACTTTTGAATTTTAATTACAGGACAGCTCAGCATAGTTTAAGTACAATTATATTAATAGTTATTCGTAGCTTTAAATACTACGAGTAATTGCTTAAAACTATCTGCGATACATTGCACCAGGATCAATTGCTATATGAAGAGGCTAAACTGATTTCCCTGTTAGCTGAGGATAGTGAATATGCGTTCCAGTTGTTGTTCGACAGATACCGCAACCGCATCTATCAGACAGCTATCCGTTATCTCAAGTCGCCCGTACTGGCACAGGAAGTGGTGCAGGACGTTTTCCTGAAATTATGGTTTGAAAGAAAGAATATCAGGACTGATCTATCCCTTGAGGCCTGGTTATTTACTATTGCACGTAATAATCTTCTCAACAGGATACGCAAACTCGCCAATGAATGGAAAACCATGAAGAACTGGATACTGCCAATGAGGTTACACTTGATTTCATTTTAGATGAAAGAGTAAGAGAACTGGTAGCAGAGGAAAACAGGCGTATGACACTGATGCGTACAGGTACGCTGGTTACAAGAGCAACCGCACTGAATGGAGATAAGATAACCGGGCTCACTGCCAAAAACCTCCTCCTTCCTGTTCCAAAAACTGAGATCGATCTGAATATCGGTTCTCCACAGGGACAGAATGATGGATATTAAATAGCTTATGATTCGATTCATACAATTTAGTCTTCTACTCCTTTTATTCCCTTTTTTTCTACCTGCACAAAAGAAGAAAGAATCCATCAGGATCGTGAATGTTGATTCAGGCTGGGCCAATAACTCAATTAATACGGTGGTCTTCCGGAAAAATTCAATTGTCAGCTTTAAGGATACCCAGTTCATTGCTTTTTATGATAGCAGAAGCTATGTTGTTTTGGGAAAAAGGAAGATTGGAAGTATTCACTGGCAACTGAAACAGACATCATTTAAAGGAAGTACTAACGATGCCCATAATTGTATCGGTATTATGACGGATGGTGAAGGGTATCTTCATCTTGCATGGGATCATCATAATAACCCATTACGTTATGCCAGAAGCATTGCGCCGCTCTCCCTGGAAATGACGGATAAAATGTCAATGATCGGCAGTGCAGAACAAAGGGTTACTTATCCAGAATTCCATCGCCTCCCTAATGGTAACCTGATCTTCTTTTACAGAGATGGAGAATCCGGGCAGGGAAACCTTGTCATTAATCATTATGATACGCATACGAAAAAATGGACCCGCGTTCACAGCAACCTGATTGATGGGCAGGGACAACGCAACGCTTACTGGCAGGCATTTGTAGACAGAAAAGGTATTATCCATATTTCATGGGTATGGCGGGAAACGCCTGATGTTGCCAGTAATCATGATATGGCTTATGCAAGGTCTTTGGACGAAGGAAAAACCTGGACAAAATCTACAGGCGAAAAATATGTACTGCCAATAAATGCAACTACTGCGGAGTATGCCTGTAAGATCCCGGAGAAAAGTGAACTGATCAACCAGACTTCCATGTTTGCCGATGCAACTGGTCGCCCCTGTATTGCTACTTACTGGCGTGATGCAGGTGATTCCATACCCCAATACCATTTGATCTATAAGAAAGGAAATGAATGGCAAATCCAGAACCTCGGTTTCCGGAAAACATCCTTCTCTTTAAGTGGAGCAGGTACAAAACGAATCCCAATTTCAAGACCGCAGATCATTGCCTGGTCACAAGGAAACAAACTGAGTGCTACCATTATTTTCCGGGATGCTGAGCGGGGTGATAAAGTTTCTGCTGCTTTATGCAGGGATCTTGGCCAGCCATCTTCCAAATGGCAGATCAGGGACCTGAATAGTACTTCGGTTGGTTCCTGGGAGCCCAGCTATGACACAGAACTATGGAAAGAAAAAAGAATACTCAATTTATTTGTTCAGCGCACAGAGCAGGTAGATGGGGAAGGAAAAGCAAATATCCCCCCTCAAATAGTGCAGGTGCTTGAATGGAGCTTTTGATCCATAAACAATTTGCCATTACGGTGAGGTAATTTATCTTCAGGCAAATAATTGCTATACGTATTTAATTGAATTATGATCTGAGGCTTTGCCGAAAGCCTTCTGGTCTGATTAAAACGATAAAAAATAAACGGATGAAACATTGCTGGTATATACTATTAAGTCTGATGGTAATTGGTTTGTCATGCCATTCACCCAATAAACTAAGTACTTCTCCCAAGGCAGAGCTGGTCAAAGCTTTTAATCAGAATTTTACAGATGCTGCAGCCCAGTATAAGATTTTGGGAAAGAATCTTCCTGCAGACAAATTTCCGAGAACTTATTATCCGGCAACTGGCAAATATGAATTCAGTAACTCCGGATGGTGGTGCAGTGGTTTTTATCCCGGTACATTATTATATCTGTATGAAGAAACTAAAGATCCATCGTTATTAATGGAAGCTGAAAGAATAATGAAGGTGCTGGAAAAGGAAAAGAATAATACAGGTACTCATGATCTGGGATTCATGATGTTTTGCAGCTTCGGGAATGCCAATCGCATTGCTCCTAAACCTGAGTATAAAGATATACTGCTCACAAGTGCCCGCTCATTGATCACCCGGTTCAATCCTAAAGTGGGTTGCATAAAATCATGGGATGGAAAACCGGGAGAATTTCTGGTTATCATCGATAATATGATGAACCTGGAGCTATTATTCTGGGCAACCCGCGTAACTGGCGATTCTACATTTTATAAAGTAGCAGTCACCCATGCTGAAACAACTATGAAGAATCATTTCCGGCCTGATTATAGTTCTTATCATGTTATCAACTATAATTCAGAAACCGGAGCTATTCAGCAAAAGAGAACAGCGCAGGGCGCAGCAGACGAATCTGCATGGGCCAGAGGTCAGACATGGGGATTATATGGTTTTACTGTTATGTACCGGGAAACAAAAGATCCTAAATACCTGGATCAGGCAAAACATATTGCTGAATTCTTATTAAATCATCCCAATTTGCCAGCGGATAAGATCCCTTATTGGGATTTCAATGCGCCAGGTATTCCCAATGCATTGAGGGATGCTTCTGCAGGATCCATTATGGCGGCGGCCCTGATTGAGCTGGCTGATTATGTGGATGCAGGCAGCAGGGCCAGATACCTGCAGACAGCGGAGACACAATTGCAAACACTCTCCAATTCTACGTATAAAGCTGCTCCAGGAACCAATGGTGGTTTCATTTTGCAGCATGGCGTTGGACATTTGCCCGGAAAATCAGAAGTAGATGTTCCCCTGACCTATGGTGACTATTATTTTATTGAGGCTATGATCCGGTATAAGAACCGGAAGAAATAATCTGCGAGATACCAGTATGAAAAAATTATTCTTTCTCCTGCTAATAATCGGAACTATTCAGTTGAATTCGCTTGCGCAGGACCGTGAGCTTTGGATCAGCTATATGGATAAGATTGCCAGACCGGTCCTTTCTAATCTGGCAGATGACAGGTTGAAAGAAAAGTTGCCGGTTGAATTATCCAAACGGATAGATAACGCAAATAACCGGAAGCCTGTTGCCTACCTGGAAGCCTTTGGAAGAACACTATGTGGAATTGCTCCCTGGCTGAATACTGAAGGAGGGTCCAAAAAAGAAATTGATCTCCGCAATCAATATCGTCAATGGACATTAAAAGCTATTGCCAATGCAGTTAATCCTTCTGCCAAAGATTTTTTACAATGGAAAGGTGGTCAGCCCTTGGTGGATGCTTCTTTTGTAGCCTATGGATTAATAAGATGCCCATGGCTATGGGAGCATCTTGATTCAACCGTAAAGAAACAGGTGGTTACCGCCTTTCAGGCAACCCGTTCCACCTTGCCAGGGTATAATAACTGGATTTTGTTCTCCGGGATCATTGAAGCTTTTTTCTGTAAATACGGATATGATTATGATATCCTTCGCATTGAATATTCAATCCGTGAATTTGCCAATCACTGGTATATAGGTGATGGAATATTTTCTGATGGAATGAATTTTCATTTTGATTACTACAATAGCATTGTTATTCATCCTCATTTAGCCGCTATATTAGATATTGTCAAAACTAGATCCCGATCCTGGGACTGGTTTGTTCCCCGCCTGGATACCATTAACAAACGATACGCCGAGATCCAGGAACGATTGATAAATGCTGATGGAAGTTACCCCGCTATTGGAAGATCAATTTGTTACCGGGGTGGTGTTTTCCATCATCTTTCTGATATTGCTTTAAGAAAAAGACTGCCCGCTTCACTGCATCCAGCGCAGGTAAGAGGTGCATTAACGGCGGTTATAAAAAAGACATTGGAATCCCCATCTACTTTTAATAAGGAAGGCTGGCTCAACATGGGTTTGTATGGCAGTCAGCCAGACCTTGCCGATGTCTATATCACCACAGGCAGCCTGTATATCTGCATGGATGCGTTTGTAGCCCTGGGATTACCTCCTAATGATGAATTCTGGACAGCTCCGCCGGAACCCTGGACTTCCCTGAAAGTCTGGAAAGGAGAAGATGCACACCTGGATCATGCCCTGGATTTGAGATAAGCTTTTAGATTCTTGGGCATTAATTGTCAGTTAGGGCTTCCTGGCCCGGATGGTTTATAACATACCACAAATAACAATAACCCCTGTGTGGAAATATATACCCATCCCAATTTTAAAAATATGGCTTACAGAAAAATAAATATCAGCATTTTAAACTAAGGGATAACGATGGCAAGGGATTTGAAAAATATAGTAGCCCGGATTTCTTGACCGGAACGACAATGCAGAGGAATACCAGTTTTTTAGTGGCAATCGCAATAGCTGCAGTCTTAACCGGCTGTGGAAAGGGGGGAGAGAAATACATAAATCCGGCTGGTTATAATTTTCAGACGGCTCATCAATATAAGCTTCCACTGGAACTGGATGAAATTTCGGGAGTGGCATTTTATGGGAAGGATTCTTCAATTTTCGCCATTAATGACGAAAAAGGATGGCTTTATAAGATTAAACCGGGAAACCAGCTGGATATCAGGCGGTGGAAGTTTTCTTCAGGTACTGATTTTGAAGACCTGGCGCTGCTGGATAGTACCTTTTATGTATTACAGAGCAATGGAAATGTTATAAAAATATCCGTTCAGCAGAATGGAAACCTTGTAACTCATGACTATACCTTCCCATTTGGAAAAGAGAACGAATTTGAAATATTATATTTCGACGATTCCCTTAAAAAGATGGTTTTGATCTGTAAGGATTGTGAATCAGATAAAAAGAAATCGCTGACTACCTTCACATTTGATCCGTATAATGGAACTTACTCTGATTCTTCATTTTCCATTAACGTAAAGCAGATAGCGGTGACCCAAAATGAGGAGAAATTGAAATTCAAGCCTTCTGCGGCTGCGATCAACCCAAAAGACGGACTTTTGTATATTATTTCATCTGTCAATAAATTGCTGGTGGTTGCGGACAGAAAAGGAGCTGTGAAAAAGGTATATCCAATAGATCCCGGCTTGTTTAAACAGCCTGAAGGCATCTGTTTCACCCCAACCGGCACTTTAATTATTTCAAATGAAGCAGCTGGGGTAGGTGTAGCGAATATTTTAATCTTTTCAACTAGTAAAATCTGATCATGAAATCCCTGGTATTGGTTATCTGGCTGGCTTTATGTTCCCAAATTTTATTTGCCCAGGATTCTGTAAAAACTAAAATTATTCTCGTAGGCGATGCCGGATCTCTCATTAATGGAAAGGCCATGGTGCTTGATGCCATTAAGGCCAATATTAAAATGAATGACAAGACCGTGCTGGTTTACCTGGGAGACAATCTTTATGATACAGGTCTTCCTGATGAAACCTATTCCAGTTATACAGGCATAAAAGCGGCACTTGATTCCCAGATAAATTTTGTGAAGGACACAAAAATCCGTGGATTTATGATACCCGGCAATCATGACTGGGCAAATGGCCGCTCCTATGGATATCAGAATATCGTTCGGGAACAAAGCTACGTTGACCTGAATGGAGATGGGAAGATTCAATTCTTTCCCAAGAGTGGTTGTCCCGGTCCTGTGGCAATTGATCTCAGTGATGATGTGGTATTAGTAATGATGGATAGCCAGTGGTGGATACAGGCAACTGACAAACCAGGAATAGAATCTGATTGTGAATTCAAGACATCAGATGAAGTGATCAGTGAACTGGAAGATATCTTAAATAAAAACTTCAATAAGCTGGTGATACTTGCTACTCACCACCCTTTCAAAAGCAATGGGCCTCATGGCGGTTACTTTACTATTAAACAGCATATATTCCCTTTTACGGACAGTCGCGCCAATCTTTACATTCCCCTACCCATACTCGGATCAGTTTATCCCATTGCCCGCAGCGTATTTGGTACTCCACAGGATCTGAAACATCCGTACTATGCCAATATGACCAACCAAATTATGGCTGCTGTAAAGACTCACCCTCACGTTATCATGGTTGCCGGGCATGAACATGCATTACAATTGCTGAGTGACTCCAGTTATAATTTCGTAGTCAGTGGTTCAGGTTCAAAAACCACTCGTGTATCTCCCGGCCGTAACGCAAAATTTGTAGCAAGGGCTAATGGATTTGCCACTCTTGATATTCTAAAAAATAAAAGTGTAAGGGCTGATTTTTACACATTGGATAAAAATCATCCTGATTCCCTCAAACATGCTTATTCGGAAAATATCCTTGATTATAGCAAGCTGCCTCTGATACCAGAAGATACAACGCGCAAGGTGGAATATGTATACAGGGACTTTGTTGTTGCGTCTGCGGGTAAGCGCTATACAAAAACTTCACACTTTCAGCGGATCTTTAGTGGTGATAATTATCGTAAGGAATGGGGGACCCCGGTGAAATTAAAAGTATTTAATGTCAACAAGGAAAAAGGTGGCTTTACTATTGAAGGTGTTGGAGGTGGAAAACAAACCAAGTCTTTAAAGCTGAAAGATAAGCAGGGGCGGGAATGGACACTTCGTACAATAGATAAGGATCCGGAAAAAGCAATTCCTGAAAATTTCAGGGAAAGTTTTGCGTCAAACGTTATCCAGGACCTGATATCAGCTTCACATCCCTATGCTCCGTTGGCATTGCCCATCATGGCTGATACCATAGGGGTGATAATGGCTCCTTCTGAGTTCTTCCTGGTTCCGGATGATCCTTCATTAGGTTATTACCGTCCCCTTTTTGCAAACCAGGTTTGTATGCTGGAAAGGAAAGATCCCGAGGGAACGGGAGATACTAAGAGCAGTTATTCCATGTTCAATAAAATGAGGGAGGATAATGATCATACGGTTGATCAGCAGGCTGCCTTGCGTGCGCGTTTGCTGGATATGCTGATTGCAGATTGGGACAGGCATCTGGATCAGTGGAGATGGTCTACCAAAGATACAGGACAGGGTAAATTATATATCCCTATTCCACGTGACCGGGACCAGGCCTTTTTTTATTCGGATGGCCTGATCATTCGATATGTTGCACGGCGCCGGATGCCCTTTCTTAAAGGGTTGCGCTATAATATTCCCAAGATTAACCAGCTTAATAAAGTTGCCAAAGATTTTGACAGATTGTTCCTTAACAGCCTGGATGAAAATGCATGGAGAAATATTTCCAAAAAATTTGCCTCTCAGCTAACAGACGAAAAGATCAATCAGGCAATGCATCAGCTGCCGCCAGAGATCTATGCATTAAGTGGAAAGACGATTACAGATAAACTGATCAGTCGCCGGAAAATAATTTCACAAAAAGCATTACAGTACTACCACTTCCTTTCAAAAGAAGTAGCGGTGTTGGGTAGTAATGAGAATGAAAAATTCCAGTTTACAGGGCAAAATGATTCATTACAACTTACCGTGTACTCCTACCGGAAACATGCGGACTCGAATTTTATAATGTACCAGCGGGTATTTGATCCCAAGGTTACCCACGAGATAAGGTTATATGGATTTAACGGCAATGACAAGTTTGTTGTGGATAGTGGTTTACATTCTTCCATATTGATAAGAATGATTGGCGGACGCGGTAATGATTCCTTCTATGTGAACAGGTCAGTGCGAACAGTGGTGTATGATAATTCAACAGAAAATAATTACCTGACTGCCGGCCGTCGGACCAAGAAGATATTTGAAAATAATCCCAATATCAATGATTTCAATCTCAGCTGGTTTAATTATCCTGTAAAACGCTTTCCCCGTTTTTATGCAGGTATTAATGGTGATGATGGATTTATGCTGGGTACCGGGTTTACTTTTATTAATTATGGCTTCCGGAAAGTGCCTTATGCCAACAGTCATGTAGGGCTTGCACTCTTTGCTCTTAACCGGAAAGCCTATCAGCTTAGATATAATGGAGAGCTCATTCATGCATTTGGAAGGACAGACCTGTTAATCAATGCCCGCTTAATTAACCCGGTGCTGTATAATTTCTTTGGATTTGGTAACAGGACCAAAATGGATGAGTCAAAGTCTGCCTCTTTTTACAGGGTACGTTACCGGGAAGCGGCGGCTGATCTTTTGTTCCGGAGAAAGCCAATGCCCATTTTAAGTGTAATATTTGGTCCTACTTTTTACCAATACTGGAACCGGTACGATAGCAATGCCGGGTATATACTTGGAAAACAAGGAGCAATATGCCTGGATTCCGCGGAAGTATATAACGTTAAAACTTATTTGGTGGGTAAA
>CAMLGP010000048.1 GCA_946479535.1 uncultured Bacteroidota bacterium | reverse complement strand
AACCTGTATCTGGAGCTTCGGAAACTCTTATACTATCCATTGTACTACGAGGCCAGGGAAAACTTTAGATATAAAACACTGGTAATCTAAAAGGGAACACAAGATAAGAAGTTCACTTCACACTGTGTATCAAACCTGGAGCATTGGTCGCAAATATCTTTACGGCAATGGCCAGCAAAATTACGCCAAAAAACTTACGTACTGCAATCAATCCGGCTGGACCTAAAAGCCTGGCAATAGTGCCCAATGACTTCAAAACCACATAAACAATAACGAGATTAATGAGTATGCCAACCAGAATAGTAGTTTCGCCGTAATTTGAGCCCCGGAGAGAGATAATAGTGGTCAATGTACCTGAACCTGCAATTAATGGGAAGGCAATGGGTACTACAGTTACCGCTTTTACGTTCTTTTCACTTTTGAAGAATTCAAGTCCTAATACCATTTCCAAACCCAGGATGAAGATTACGATTGAACCACCTACAGCAAAGGAACCAATGTCTAATCCTAAAATGGACAGGAATTTCTCTCCCAAAAACATAAACAGGATCATCAACGCTCCAGAGATAAGAGTGGCTTTGAGCTCATTGATACCTCCCATCTTTTCTTTCAATCCTATTAATATCGGTATAGAACCTATAATATCGATAACGGCAAAAAGGGTAAAAGTAACCGTCAGGAGTTTATTGAAGTCCATATTGCCGGGTTTTGGCAAAAGTAAGAATTAACAGGGGGAAGATGTTATTGGATCAGGGAAACAGTGAGTTTTGGCAGAGTATAGCTTTTATATTTCGCCAAATCAGGATAAAAAAGGGAGATATGGAAGGATATAACTATTCCCCTCCTTTTATAAATCTCTCTTTAAACAGCTCCGCTTCATTCTGCAGAGTTATCAGACAGTTCCTGCACAAACAATCACTATACCGCTGCTCAACATGCTTTCGCTGTTCCGCTGTTAGATTCACCCCAAAACACTGACACTGGGTGATATTCCCCGGTTTACAATCAAACTTACCTTTACACCTCGGACATATTTTCTCTTCATGGCTACACATGCCTGGCACATTTAGAAATGAATTAAAAGAATCTTCATTGTCAAAGGTTAATGATAAATGGTCTCACTCATCCCATCACTTCGTAAACGAAGCCCGGTGAGTGATCTTTAGGACCGGGTAGCAGCGGTTTCACCCGGCAACTATACCCTGGGGTAATGATTGCCTGCCTGCTCCGCCAATGCGGAGTCAGCAGACGATGCCGGATTACGTCTTTTTATCCATTCAAATATGCCAAACATGATAGCTCCATAGACAAGCGTGCCAACCAGGTAATTCCGTAAGAACGGAATACCCTGAATGTAACACTGGATCAACCCGTCAATCCCCCTGCTCAATGGCTTCATCGTCCGCAAATCTGTACTTCCATTGATCCATAACATAAGATCTGATAATAGCCAATGCATTAACGCAGATACTACAGATGCAATAACAAAACGTTGAACAGTCAGTTTCCGTAGGAGAAGCCAGTCAACAAACACTATTAAAAAGAAAATAAAATATGTCCAGTACCAACCGCCCGTCAGCATCCCAAATTTTCCACTGTAGATACCTAGATTAATAATAATATCACTTACCAGTAAAGTCAGCAATGAGATCATAATTGCTCTCGATCTGGCAAAATAAGATCCGCTAAATATCGCCACTGCACCAATAATTGGAAAATTGGCCCAGGGCACTACTGCTGTTGCATTAAGTACACGCATTGTTGCCGCTGCTAGCACAATCAGCAGCAATATGAAAATTCTTGGTTGAACGATTTGTCTGGACATATTTTAGTTTTTTTACCAGGTGAATGTTATTCCTCCATTGATCAGGAACGGAATGGCATTATATCCCCGGATATCAAAGAATCGTTTATCTGTCAGGTTTTGCGCGTCGGCAAATAATTTCAGGTTATCCTTTAATTTATATTCTGCATACGCACCAAGGATAAAATAGCTTTTCAGCAATACATCCTCTTTCATGTATCCGCCTACATCATGCCTTTCGCTCACGTATTTGCTATTCACACTTGCATAAAATGCCTTACAGAACTGGTAACCCACACTGGCATTGATCACCTGCTTGGGACGACGCAATAGATAATTATAAGATGTATCATGGAAGTTCTTGCGGCTCTGGGTTTGTTCATCGCCGGCGATAAAGGTTGAATTGGCGCTGATATCAAACCCGGATATCTTTGCCCTTACCTCCAGTTCAATTCCATCAACTTCCTGTTTGATGAAATTGAAGTATTTGAAATTCACATAATCATAATCGATCCCATTCTTTATATCCCTGTGAAAATAAACAGCGCGGGCGTTAACTTTTGAATGAAGGAACTGAACACCCCCTTCATAGCTGGTTGATTTCTCTGGTTGCAGATCAGGATTGCCACTGAATGCATCAAACAGTTGGAACAGGGAAGGAGCCTTAAATGCGGACGCCACACTTCCAAACACACGCCACTTATCGGTTATTGACCAGGAAGGATTGAAGGTATAAGTGGTATTGCTACCATATTTTGAGTGATCATTGTAGCGAAATCCTCCTTCTACATTCAATTTCTTATTCAGAAAACTCAGGAACGCCGAACCATATACTGATGTCTGGTGCATCGCCGTATCATTGAACTGACTGCTGTAGGGTCCAAAGCTGCTAATTGAAAAATAACGCTGGCTCATATTTCCCCAACGGTAATCACCACCTGCCAGTAAGGTCAGCCAATCCCTTGCCTTCACGCTTCCATATACTTCGGCATACTGTGTTCTGCCCCAGTAGTTGTTCCTTTCGAATTTAGTAGATGTTGGATGATGCAGGCTATCATTTAAATACTTCCTGTCCAGCTCACGGTATTGATAATTGGCTGTAATGTTTACGATGCCTTTCCTGAAATTTGCACCGGCACCTGTTGAAAAAGTAGTATTGTGAATGCGGTAATCTTTATCATCGGAAAAAATTCCGGCATCAATATCCGCGCGGTAATCAGTATATTGAACAAAGGATCTTACAGATAAAGAGGGGAGAACCTGGTATTGTACCGAAGCATCTGTATTCTTTCCATCATATTTATCGTTATCGAAGTTTTTGATCCTTGTACTATCATAAGCTGATGAAAAGCCATTGGTATTCAATTTGGCAAATCGGGCAGTATAGGTCAACTTATTTGCCTTGCCAAAGAACTGCACATTGTTACGAGTGGTGTTCTTATTGCCATAACTGCTGGTTGCTTTTACATTGAATGGCTTGCTGATGTCCTTCTTGATAGTAATGATATTGATCACTCCGGCTACCGCATCGCTTCCATATAAAGTTGATTGTGCGCCTTTGCAGATCTCAATACGTTCTATTTCATTAATTGAAAAAAGATTGAGGTCACCTTCATTATAGATCATTGTAGGATCATACATGGGTATGCCGTCAATCAGAATGAGTGTGCGGCCGGTAGATGCGCCACGAGTATAAACTGTCTGAATATTGCCCAGGTTGTTCAAAGCGCCATTCACTACCACGCCTGCCTGGTCATTCAATACCTGGGATAATGTTTTGCCGGCGTTTTTGTCTAACTGGTCTTTGGTAATAACAGTAATTACCTTACCTGTGGTACTTTGCTTTTGTTCAAACTTGTTTGCGGTAACTGTTGCTTCGTCCAATACTTTGACGCTGTCCTGCTGTGCCGATAGTGTGCTGCTAAATATGACAGCAGCCACTCCGATAAAAACTTTTTTCATAAATTTTGAAAAGTTTCGGTGACTGCTTCCGGTAACAAAAAGAGATGGAAATATAAACGCCCTTGCGATTACATTTCACGCCTTTCACCCGAAAGCTGAATGTTGTTAACTTAATCTGGCAGGTCTTCTGGCTCGCCCTATCCCTGGTTGCCTTCCCGTTCGCCTTCGGCGGAACACATCCGCTTTGTTGAACAGTGGCTGAAGAAACTAGGATCTATGATCAAGGACTGATCTAGTGGGTTTACAGCTACGGGGATAGCGCCGGATTTACACCGGACTTCCCTTTTAATCCCTCTGTTAGTGTTTAATAATTAATTATTACTAACGGGAACCAAATCGCCACAAATGTAGGGGTTCAACTCCGGTAATCGATAACCGATGAAAAAGTTTTTTTGACCGGTTACCAATCATTAATTCGTTGATTAATTTATAGTTGAATTAATCGATAAAGGCCCATGATTACCCGGCAGTTATCTATACATTCGCCGCTGTCGTAGGTATAATCTTAATATTGCAAAACAATTGTTCTTGCCTGGATACCCGTTCTTCTATTTTATCGGGCCGGTCATCCCACCATCGGCGGGACTGATCTGTCACTCAGCGGTCAAACACTGAATTATAGTTTTTTTTAACAGATAGACTTACACTTCTGCTTCTTCTTTTGCGTTCATTAAGAAGAGGTACACGCCATCACCTTTCTCCTTCGAAATAATTTTCCATCAATCAACTCTGCTGCTTGTGTAAATCTGCCTGTCGGCAGATAAGTCTCTGCTTATTTCCAGACAACGGTATCTGTAAGATAATCAGGGCCTGCCCAATAAAAACCACATGCAATGAATATTAAAAGAGAAGGTGTATTCGCTATCGTAGCCCTGATGTATTTATCTACTGCTACTGCTCAGTCCATTTCCAACGTTCCAAAATTTGAATTCGGCGCCAGCCTCGCAGGTTTTATATATGAAGGTGATCTCACTCCCAGTGCAACAGGCTCCGTTCGTTCCATGCGCCCTGGTATAATATTATATGGTAGCAAGATCATGAGCCCCGCTTTTTTATTACGTACTAATCTGGCTATTGCCGGATTAAAAGGCAATGATGCATTATATGATCAACCGGAATTCCGAAAACACAGAGCTTTTAAATTCAAAACTCCTTTGTTTGAAATATCAGAACTGCTGGTTTGGAATCCACTGGGATCTAATTATGATGATCGTGGTTTCTCTCCTTATTTCTTTGGGGGCGTTGGACTAGCTTTCTTACATGTGAAACGCGACGCGAGTAATTTTGATGCTGCTTATTTTGGGGAAGCCTCCAACCTTCCCGCCCTTATTGCCGAAGATGCTGCTCATAAAACACCCCGGGTTGTTCCGGTAATTCCACTGGGTGTTGGTTTGCGTTATGCCGTATCATCACGCATTGCCATCAACGCAGAAGGTGCTTACCGGTTCTCTCGAAATGATTATATCGATGGCTTCAGCAAAGCTGCCAATCCTGAACTGGCAGATAACTACCACAGCATTTCTGTTGGAGCAGTTTATCGAATAGGTAAAAAGAATACGCTGGACTGTCCGAAGGTCCTGTGGTGAGGCAAAATCCGGAACAGGAAAGTGGGAGAACGTGATCGTGGAAAGGGATGTATGATTTTTTTCGATTTTATCATAAAAGGTAGGCCGATTAATAATCTCATTAACATCTCTGATGCAAACGGACAGGTCCGTAGAAAAAAATAGTGATGAGTATGTTCTGTACGGCCCTGATGATTTTAGAGTAGTTAGTACAGAAAAGACCCCAGTATGTACCGGGGCCTTTCTGTTAATATAACTGTAGGGTTAGTTATGCTGTTTTCCTGCCACTGAAAGCGCAACACCGGCAAAATAATTTACTCCTGGTGCTGCATTGTAATAACGGTTACCTGCGGCATTGATATCATTACCCAGACTGTATTTCACATCAAAGGCATTCTCAATTCCGCCAAACACATTGATCCCCCATTTGCCAATGATCTTCTTCCAGCCCAGTCTCCCTCCCAACAAATTGTAGGATGAAGCAAAAGCTGTATTTGCATCATTTAGTGCGATGGGATCACTATAGAAATAAGTGAGGTTAACATAGATTCCGGGCTTGGTTCTCATATCAAGACCAGCAGCCACTGTTTGCGGTGCTACGCTTGGCAATTGTTTGCCGGAAAAATCAGTAGTTCCCTGCTTGAATTCTTTATAGCGGAAATAGTTCCAGGTATGGCTGATCCATATCCTTCCATCTGTAATGGCGCCATGACCACGGAATAGCTGGTAATAGGCCTGTGATTCCAAACCTCTCTGTTTGGTAGTACCGGCATTTGCGAAATAATCTGCATTGCTTGCATCTTTACGCTGCACAATGGCATTGCGCAATTGATAAGAGAACGCATTTATTTCGAGATATAAGCGCTGCTGAAGCCAGCTGCTTTTGATCCCTGCTTCATAACTGAATCCATGTTCTGCTTCAAGTCCCGTGCTGATCACACTGGTAGAAGGCAATACCTCCTGAACCGTAGGAGGGGAGAAGCCTTTTGATACACTCGCATACATCCAGAGATTGGATACTATTTTCTTTGATACGGCTAATCTTGGTGCCCATTCACTGCTGTAGGTTCTTTTGACCGGTACAAAAGCAGGAACTGACAGGCGTGTAATGGTAATGGATGATTTATTGATGCTTGCACCTGCAGTAATATTCCAGTTATGAGGCAAATGCAGATCAGCCTGCCCAAAAACTGTGTAGATATAATTATTGATATCATCATCTGTCAATACGGTTCCCGGATTTCCATTTACATTGTTCCAGGTCTGAGTTTTAAAAAATCCTTTCTGAGCTTCACCTCCGAATAATATGTTCAGGGTGCTGCTGCTGAACTGATGATCATATTTAAATACTGTACGTCCGCCAAAATGAGGTTCTGTTCTGCGCTCATAGTTGCGGAATGTAGGATTCTTTATCTGGGAAAATGCACCATATACGGTAGTTGTATTCTGGAAATGTTCCGTGAACTGGTATTCATTGGTGATGCCAGCCAAAAATGTTTTTTGAAAGATGGCGGCTTTGGCCTGATCTGCACTTGGATTTATTCCTGCAGCCGGACGGGCGCCACGGGGATTGGCATCATACTCGGCCTTTGTTAAAGCACCCGGTGTCTGGTAATAAAGATCACCATACAATACTGATGCACTCAACGTCTGGCGATCATTGGCCCGGATCTTTGTTTGCCAGCTGGCAATATCCCTGCGCATGTTAGTGTGATCACGATAGCCATCACTGGTCTGATGCGTATAACCGATCACATTTCTACATTGCCTGCCTTTACCTGTACATTGAGACTGCTCAGGTCAAAGCTGCCCAGCACATAATTGGCATCTACACCTGTATTCCATTTCTGAGGCATGCCGCTGATAAGGATCACACCGCCAGTGCCAGCGCCATAAAGACTGCCACCCGGCCCCTTGATCACTTCCAGTGAATTGAAATTATAATAACCTAACTGGTTAAGGTAGGTGCTGCCTCCCGGATCGGTGAAGGGAATACCGTTCCAATAAACTTTCACATTACGCACACCAAAAGGAGAGCGAAGCGTGCTTCCTCTCAGATTCATCCGGTAACTGCCCGGAGAACGCTCTTCCATTCTAACTCCCGGTGTGTTATTCAATGCGGGAAGAACGGAAGTGTTGCTGGATCGTTCCAGTTGTGTCTGACCAATATAATTTACGGCAACTGCGGTTTCTTTAAGCTGGCGGTTCTGCTCGTATGCTCTTAAAACAACTTCACCCAGCGTTTTAGTGGTGTCGGAATCGGTGGTTTGAGCATTAATGAAGCAGGAAATAGATAAAAACAGGAAAAAAAAGGGTAGCGTTTTTTTCATAAACATTGGCTTGGTTCTAAAGCGTAAAGGTAGGACGTTTTTTATCTAACTTTATTGCATGACTCCAAAGAATAAGTTAGGGCTCTTTGACCTGACAATGATTGTAGTAGGACTGGTCATCGGTATGGGAATTTTCAGAACCTCCTCTGATGCAGCCAATGCAGCTATCACACCTTCCTTATTCTTTATTGCCTGGGTGGCTGGTGGATTGATTGCACTTTGTGGTGCGCTGACCTATGCGGAGATCGGGTCCCGGTATCCCATTACTGGCGGGTATTACAAGGTCTTTGCAGAATGTTATCATCCTTCCATTGCTTTTTCGATCAACTGTATCATCCTTATCTCCAATGCCGCTTCTATGGCCGGGGTGGCGCTGATCGGCGCTGAATATATTGCGCAGGTGATCTTTAAGAACGGTGCTGATGATACTGCAAAAGCGTTGATAGCCATGGTGCCGATTGCGATTTTTTATGGAGTGAACCTGATGGGGCTGCGGATGAGCGCCAAAACACAAAATGTATTAATGATCTTCAAGATCAGCATGCTGGTGCTGCTGATCAGTTCCATATTTTTCATCAAAGGGGAAGCATCAACCATCCCCGCCATGGCGGCCGGTAATTTTAGCATGATGGATTATATTAAATCCTTTGGGGTGGCATTGATCGCAGTTTCCTTTACATACGGCGGGTACCAGCAAACCATCAATTTCGGTGAAGAAGTAACCGAACCCAGGAAAACTATTCCAAGAGGAATATTTATAGGATTAATGATCATAATTGTTCTGTACCTGGCCATCAGTTATGCATATTACAATGCCATTGGTTTTGAAAACCTGAAAACATCCAGAGGCATCGCTTCCATTGTTGCGGAAAAAATGTTTGGACCCCATGGAAGAACCACCTTCTCGGTTTTATTATTTGTAGCCGTACTGGCTTATGTTAATGTATTATTGCTGAGCAATCCGCGTGTGATGTACGCCATGAGCAAGGATGGCATTCTGCCAGAGGCGTTTAAAAAGCGTGATGAAAAAAAGGATGTGCTTACCGTCAGTCTCACCGTATTTGCGGCCATTGGTATTATCGTTTTATTCTTTGCCAAAACATTTGATGAGATCCTCAGCTTCACCATATTCCTTGATTCAATTGGCATGGCCAGCTCAGCTGCTACCATATTTATATTACGAAAGCGGACCAAACATCTGGATGGCACAGGTATTTATAAAATGAAACTGTATCCTGTGTTGCCTCTGATCTTTATTGCTGCTTATATATTTGTTGGCACCTCCATAGCTTTCAATACTCCGCGCCTGGCGCTTATCGGCACCATTGTATTTGCGGCTTTCCTTCTTATTTATTTTTGCATCATGTATTTTAAAAAGAAAACAGCCTGATGGACCTGTCATTTATATTAGGAGAACTGGGTGAAGACCGGGAACTGTATTTTAATGCTGTATCTCCTCCCATCATGCAGACCAGCAATTTTGCTTTTCGCAAAGTTGATGATTTGGGTAAAGCATTTGCAGATGAGATGAGTACCTATCTGTACAGTAGGGGTTTAAATCCAACTGTTGATATACTCCGCAAGAAACTGGCAGCCCTGGATGGAGCTGAGGATTGCCTGGTTTTTAATAATGGTGCAGCTGCATTATTTGCGGCAGTATTCGCAAATGTGAAAGCGGGTGATCATATCGTCTCCGTAACCAAACCCTATACATGGGTGCAGCGCATGCTGGATGTGATCCTTCCACGATTTGGGGTAAGCACTACTTATGTGGACGGAACCGTTGCCGATAATTATTTCAATGCAACAAAGCCAAACACTACGCTTTATTACCTGGAATCACCCAACAGCTGGGATTTTGCTTTGCAGGATATCAGTGCCATTGCCACTTTTGCAAAATCCAAAAATATTACCACACTTATTGATAACAGCTATTGCTCTCCGCTCTATCAGCAGCCCATCTCCATGGGAATTGATCTGAGCATGCAGACGGCTACAAAATATATCGGTGGTCATAGTGATACCCTCGGAGGGGTGCTTTGCGGCACCAAAGCCATGATGAAAAAGATGTTTGATAGCGAATACAACACTATCGGCAGTGGAATTCAGCCCTTCAACGCCTGGTTATTGATAAGGGGGCTGCGGACCATGCGGGCCCGCTTGGAAACCATTTTCCGTTCAACGCGTGATGTGGTGACTTTTTTAAAGCAGCATCCTAAAGTTGAGTCCATTATTTTCCCATTTGATAAGAGTTTCCCCCAATATGAGCTGGCCAAAAAGCAGATGAAAGACGCAGGCGGGCTTTTCACCTTTGTTCTTAAAGCCAACAAACGGGAAGAAATTGTGCGTTTCTGCGAGAGTTTGCAGCATATCCTGATGGCTGTAAGCTGGGGCGGCCATGAAAGCCTTATCATCCCGAAATGCGCAGGCCTCTCCTCCACTGATTTTAATCCTTCCGATCCTATGCACCGTTCCGTGCGTATGTATGTGGGATTGGAGGAGCCCGCGTACCTGATTGGCGATCTGGAGCAGGCACTTGTTAAAATTTAAGTGAAAATTTTGGTGCTGATGGACAAAATAGGGCATCCCGCCGGGTGTTTTCCTTTATTTTTGCCCAACTATGAGGCGCTATATCAAGCTAACAATCTGTTTGTTGACATTCACAGCCATCATTGGACTAAAAGCCATAGGGCAGGAGAAATGGGACCTTCGCAAATGTGTAGAGTATGCGCTGGAACATAATATTAGTATCAAACAACAGGATATCCAGGCAAAGATTGCTGAGTTGACTTTGAAACAATGCAGGGCCAGTCAAATACCTTCTCTGAATTGCGGCGCCAAGTGGGGAAC
>CAMLGP010000047.1 GCA_946479535.1 uncultured Bacteroidota bacterium | reverse complement strand
GTTTTTAGGGAATCAAAGCTGCCCTGATTAACCCGGTGAACTCTTTAAGAAATGAATATTCTGTTTCTGGACATATAATTGAATTTTATGATCAAGAATTATTTTATAGTTGCGTGGAGAAATTTACTCAAGAGCCGGTTTTTTTCTGCCATCAATATTTTTGGATTGGCTATTGGGATGGCAGTTGCTTTATTGATTGGGCTTTGGGTATATAATGAATACACTTTTGACAAATTCCTTCCGGGCTATCAATCTGTTTACCAGGTGAGGCGGAATTTTGATGCAAATGGAGATACACTGAATTTTAAAAGTACCTCTTTAAAGTTGGCAGATGCTCTCCGCAATGAGATACCCGACCTGGAATATGTTGCTGAATCAGATTGGGGCAATTCCCATGTATTGAGTGTAAATGAGACCAAAGTATATTTAAACGGTTTCCATACTGGTAGTGATTTCCTGAAAATATTTCAATATCCATTTAAATATGGGAATGCAGCTACCGCTTTAAGTGACCCTTACTCTATTGTGCTAACTGAATCCACCGCAAAAACTCTTTTTGGTAATACTGATCCCATCAATAAAATAGTACGTTATGAAAACAAGAGCGACCTCAAAGTAACAGGCATACTCAAAGACATTCCTTCCAATTCCAGCATGAAATTCAGTTATTTGGTGCCTTTTAGTTATTTAGATGCAACCTATGATTATGTGAGGGAAAGCCGTATGGGTGGATACAGTGAAAACTCCTACCAGATATATACCAGAATAAAGGATGGTGCCAGTTATGCTGCGGTTTCACAGAAAATAAGAAACATTGAGCATACAGAAGTCAATAATCCCAATCCTATGAAATCTTATGTGGTATTGCAGCCAATGAAGAACTGGCACCTGTATGATAATTATGTGAATGGAAAAGAGCAGGGAGGGTTTATCGAGTATGTGCGTATGTTCAGTGTTATAGGTCTATTGGTATTGCTGATCGCCTGTATCAATTTCATTAACATAACTACTGCGCGCTCTGAAAAGAGGGCCAGGGAGGTTGGCGTTCGAAAGGCTATCGGATCAGGAAGAAAGGAATTAATCATTCAGTTCCTTATAGAATCCTTTCTAATGACGCTGATTTCGTTCCTGCTATCGCTTTTATTTGTTCAATTGGCGCTGACTCCATTTAACCAGTTAACTGGCACTTCCATACACCTGCCATGGTTGAATCCATTATTCTGGTTAATCATGGCAGGGTCATTAATTGTGCTGGCACTAGTGGCGGGAAGCCGTCCTGCATTTTATCTTTCCTCGTTCCGGCCTGTTAAAGTGTTGAAGGGGGCTATCAAGGCAGGGAGAGCTGCTACCTTGCCTCGCAAGGTGCTGGTTGTTGCACAATTTACCTGTTCTGTAGCATTGATCATCAGTACTGTTATTATTTACAAACAAATTGAGCATGCTAAAAGCCGACCGACTGGCTATGACGTAAACAGGTTGATGGTTACTAATAGAAGTGAGGACCTTGAAAAGAATTATGAGGCGTTGAAAAATGAGATGCTTCAAAAAGGAATAGTTTCCAGTGTTACCTTCTCTTCCAGTCCTGCTACTGATATTTATTGGCATGGTGACCTGGACTTCTGGCCAGGAAAACAGGGAAATGAGACGCTTGAACTGGGATTTATTGTTGCCAGGGCTGATTATTTCAAGACGATGGGAATGAGTATTAAGGAAGGGCGGGATTTCAATGGCATTGATGATTCACTCAGTGTGATCCTGAATGAAAGTGCAGTGAAAAGAATGCGCATGAAACAGCCCCTTGAGCAGATTATCGGGAGGACTGGTCGCAAATTACGTGTGATAGGGGTAGTAAAAGATGCGCTAATGATATCTCCCTATACTGCGGCAGACCCAACTGTATTTTTCTTTTCCAATGGCGGAGAATCGGCTATTATGTATAGACTAAAGCCTGGAATAAGTACATCTGCAGCTATTGCCGCCCTAACGCCAATTTTTAATAAGTACAATCCCTCCTCTCCCTATCGATTTACGTTTGCCGACGAATCTTATGCGAATAAATTCAGATTGGAGCAATTGATCGGGAACCTGTCTGGGATTTTTGCCATTCTGGCGATTTTCATTTCCTGTCTGGGTTTGTTCGGTCTTGCGGCTTATATGGCGGAGCAAAGAACAAAAGAGATCGGTATCCGCAAAGTGTTGGGTGCCTCCGTGCAACAGGTATGGTTATTATTATCGAAAGATTTTGTAATACTGGTATTGATCAGCTGTGTGATCGCTTCGCCGCTTGCATTGTATTTCCTTCAAAACTGGCTGCAGAGGTATGATTACCGGGTATCTATTGGGCCCTGGGTATTTGTAGCAGCTGCTATTGCAGCAGTTGTGATAACTATAATCACCATAAGTTTCCAGGCAATAAAGGCGGCGGTTGCTAACCCTGTGAAATCATTAAGAACAGAATGAGATTTAGCCAGTCAAAGAGAAAACAAACAGTATGATCAGAAACTATTTTAAAGTAGCCTGGCGCAACCTTACCCGGAGTAAGGTTGCGTCCATTATTAATATTACCGGACTTGCGGTAGGAATTGCTGTAGCGATATTGAACGGGCTTTGGGTTTGGGATGAGCTGACCTATAATAAAATGCATGGTAATTATGATCGTATTGCCAGGGTTACTAACAGAGGAATCAGTGAAGAAGGAAAGCCATTTGCGTATACATCCCTTCAATACCCGCTTGCAGGAGAACTAAAAAGCAGATACAGTCAGTATTTTGACCAGGTACTGATAGCTTCTGAAGAAAATGATTTTATTGTAAAAAGTGGTGAAACCATCCTGATGCAGAAAGGAATGTTTATGGATCCGGGCGGGCCTGAAATGCTATCATTAAAAATGCTTAAAGGCAACTGGGCGGGTTTAAAAGACCAGTCTTCCATTATGCTTTCGGCTTCTGCAGCAAAGGCAATGTTTGGAAATCAGGATCCTGTCAATAAGCTGGTCACCATCGATACAAAAATGGATGCGAAGGTAACAGGTGTGTATGCTGATATTCCTCATAATTCTGAATTCTATGGAATAAATTTTTTTGCACCCTTTGATCTCTGGGCTTCAGCAAACCCATGGGTAAAGCAACAAGGCTGGGATAATTATTTCCTGCAGAACTATGTGCAGGTGAAAAAGGGCGTGGATATGGAAAAGGTTTCAGCTATTATAAAAGACGTGGAATATAATATTCTCAGGGACCTACCTCAGGCTGACAAGGTGAACCTGAAGCGCAGGCTCTGGCTGATGCCTATGGCTGACTGGCACCTTCATGATGATCTTTCAAGTAATAGTGCTGTTCAAATGGTTTGGATGATAGGAATGATTGGATTCTTTGTTTTGCTGCTGGCCTGCATCAACTTTATGAATCTTTCCACTGCCCGTTCTGAAAAGAGAGCAAAGGAAGTGGGTATCCGGAAAACCATTGGCTCCAGCCGTGGACAATTAATCAGGCAATTCTTTAGTGAATCATTACTGATGGTGCTGATGGCATTTATATCCGGAATTGGAATAGCAGCACTTTTTATTTCGGGATTTAACAGGCTTGCGGAAAAAGTAATGGTGATCCCAATAGGCAATCTCTGGTTCTGGCTGGCGGGTTTTATCTGTGTGGTATTTACATCGTTAATTGCCGGTAGCTATCCTGCCTTCTATCTTTCTTCCTTCAGGCCCGTGAGAGTATTAAAAGGGAGTTTCCGGGCTGGAAAATGGGCAGCCACCCCGCGGAAAGTTCTGGTGGTTGTTCAATTTACTGTTTCAGTTATACTGATCATTACAACTATAGTCATTTCCCAACAAATACATTATGCGAAGGACCGACCGGTTGGTTATAACCGTAATAACCTGTTGCTGATTGAAAAGAAAACAGGAGAGTTTTATAAGAATTATGAACTGTTGAAAACCGAATTGAAAAATACGGGTGTTGTAGAGGAGGTGGCTGAATCAAGGGGTTCCACTACTGATATAACTATGTGGAACGGCGGGTTTTCTATAGATGGAAAGGAAGTGCCACTTGACCGCGGTTGTGGTACGCTTTCAGTAAGCTCAGAATATGGAAAAACGGTTGGATGGCAGTTTCTTTATGGACGCGATTTCTCCAGCCAGCTCAAATCAGATTCAGATGCTTTTGTGGTTAATGAAACATTTGCAAAACTTACCGGACTCTCCAACCCTGTTGGAAAGAATATGCTGTGGGCACCAGGATGGCGTGACCCAAAAACATTTACGATCATTGGCGTGGTAAAGGATATGATAATGGAGTCGCCCTATGAACCAACAGTACCTACCGTGTATCTTATGCCGGGGAAATACACTAACTGGATCAATATCCGGTTGAAGGCAGGTGTGGGAATCGCCAGTGCGTTGGCAAAAACAGGAGACGTATTTAAAAAATTAACTCCTTCCGCACCTTTCACGTATCAATTTGCTGATGAAGCCTATGCACGCAAATTTGCAGCCGAGGACAGAATTGGAAACCTGGCAAACCTTTTTGCCCTATTGGCCATTTTTATCAGCTGCCTTGGCTTATTTGGACTGGCAAGCTTTATTGCTGAACAACGCACTAAAGAAGTAGGTATCCGTAAGGTAGTAGGGGCTACAGTATTTAGTTTGTGGAAATTACTTTCACGAGAGTTTGTTGCATTGTCACTTATAGCCTTTTGTATTGCAGGGCCTGTTGCCTATTACTTCCTGCATCAATGGCTGCAGAACTATCAGTATCACACAGAGATCAGGTGGTGGATGTTTGTAATAGCTGCTGCAGGTGTAATGGTCATTACACTGATCACAGTCAGCTACCAGGCTATCAGATCTGCATTGGCCAACCCCATAAAATCATTACGAACAGAATAGATTTTTCAGATATAAACCCAAAAACACCATGCTGAAGAATTATATAAAAACCGCCTGGCGCAATCTCTGGAAAAATAAGTCATTCTCAGTGATCAATATCCTGGGCTTATCAATTGGGCTTGCCTGTTTTATTCTGATCGCACTGTTCGTGATCAATGAATTGAGTTACGACCGGTATAACCAAAAAGCCGACAGAATATTCCGGGTTAATTCGGATATCCTGTTTGGAGGCACTTCTTTTTCCCTGGGAGAAAGTCCGGACCCCATGGGAGCGGCCCTGAAAAATGATTTTCCCCAGGTAGAGCAGTATACCCGCATATTTACCAATGGGTCTCGGGAAATCAAAAAGGGCAATGTATTTATCAATGAACCTGATATTGCAAATGTTGACTCCACCTTCTTTGATGTTTTTTCACTGCCGGCTTTGTATGGCGATACACATTCAGCACTGAATGAGCCCAATACAGTAGTTGTCACCGAAAGAATGGCCATCAAATATTTCAATAGTCCAAATGCAGTAGGAGAGACTATTGAAAGAGATAATACGCCTTATAAAGTGACGGCTGTGATAAAAGACATGCCGGATAATTCTCATTTTAGGTTTGATTTCTTTTTCTCGATGGACAATGTGCGGTACCAGTGGGGTAACTATCTCAGCAATAATTTTTACACCTATATCGTGCTGAAAGAAGGTGTGAATTATAAGGCCTTTGAAAGAAAATTTTCTGAAGTCATTAATAAATATATTCTGCCACAGGCCAAACAGTACATGGATATCAAGAGCATGGATGAATTTGAGAAGGCAGGAAATAAACTGAAATACAGCCTGGCGCCATTGACTGATATCCATCTCCGGTCAGACCGGACAGATGAATTGGAGGCAAGAGGCAATATTCAATATGTATATATCTTTTCCGTGGTGGCGGCCTTTATATTATTAATAGCCTGTATCAATTTTATGAACCTTTCTACTGCCCGCTCTTCCAACAGAGCTAAAGAGGTTGCAGTAAGGAAAGTATTAGGCAGTCAAAAGGGTAAACTCGTTGGGCAATTCCTGGTAGAGTCAATAACCGTGGCGCTCCTTTCTACTCTCCTGGCGCTGCTTTTGGTTTATCTCCTTTTGCCCTATTATAATAATATGACGGGCAAATCAATTGTCCTGGCAGATGTTTTGGACAATCGCCTGCTATTATTATTGGTGCTGATGCCACTGATTGTGGGTCTTGTGGCAGGTAGTTACCCTGCTTTCTATTTATCCCGTTTTCAGCCAATCACTGTACTAAAAGGACAAATGACTGTACGCTCAAAGAAAAGTTTTATCCGAAATGCCCTGGTTGTATTCCAGTTTGCCACCTGCATTATTTTAATAGTCGGAACATTGGTGGTGTATAGTCAGTTGAGTTTTATTCAGCACACCAATCCTGGATTTAATAAGGAGCAGGTATTGATCGTAAATAATACAGGGGTACTTGGTGGTCAGACAAAGGCATTCAAAAATGAGGTGCTGTCTCTGCCGGGTGTTGTTAATGGTACTTATAGCGGATATCTGCCCGTTCCTTCTAACCGCTCAGATTATTCCTTTTCAAAGGAAGCTGTTATGGATACGCATAATGGGTTTAATATGCAGGTGTGGCAGGTGGATGAGAATTATATTCCGGTTTTTGGAATGGAAATATTGAAAGGCAGGAATTTTTCCAGAGAGTTTGGAGATTCGAATTCTCTTATCATTAATGAAACTATTGCCAAAACACTGGGATATGAGGATCCGGTTGGCAAGATCGTTTACTCAAAGGATTTTTCAAATGAAAATATAGCAGCTCCATTCAGGATCATTGGTGTGGTTAAGAATTTTCATTATCAATCCATGAAGGAGAATATTGGACCACTTGCACTTGCTTATGAATACAGACCATCTGCCGCTTCTTTCCGGATCAAAACCAAAGATGTGAAAGGCCTTGTAAAAAAGATAGAGGCAAAATGGAGTGCTATGGTGCCAGCTCATGCTTTTCGTTATCGTTTCCTGGATGATTCTTTCAATCAAATGTATAGAAGCGAGCAGAGAGTAGGAAAGATAGCTGTTGCTTTTGCCGTGCTGGCCATATTGATTGCCTGTCTTGGATTATTTGGGTTGGTAACCTATATGGCGGAGCAGCGTATGAAGGAAATTGGTATCCGTAAGGTGCTTGGGGCCAGTGTGGGGTCTGTTATGCAATTATTATCCAAAGATTTTTTACGGCTGGTGTTGATCGCATTTGTAATTGCAGCTCCCGTTGCATGGTGGGTAATGCATAACTGGCTGCAAGATTTTGCTTACAGGGTAAACCTGCAATGGTGGGTATTTGCTGTAGCAGGAAGTATAGCACTGCTAATTGCATTGCTAACTGTGAGTGTGCAGGCCATAAAGGCAGCATTGGTTAATCCCGTGAAGAGTTTAAGGGCCGAATAAGAAATTTAAAATAGCAGATATGATCAAGAATTATTTTAAAATTGCCTGGCGTAATATTTGGAAAAACAAAGGCTTTTCTTTTCTCAATATACTTGGGCTTACTGCAGGCACTGTGTGTTGTATCTATATATTATTGTATGTGCGATCACAGCACGGCTACGATCAACAATTTACAAATGCTGAATCCCTGTACCGGATCAGGACCGTGATTGATGGAAAGGGGTCGGCTACTCCTTTTAATTCTGCGTGCTCCTCCCCGCCGATTGTGATGCAGATGAAAAGAGATTTTCCGGAAATACAGGCGGCTACCCGTGTGGTGTACTTTAGTGACGGGTCAAAGAATCTGATCAGCAAGGTAAATAGTGATAATAGTTTTTATGAATCGAATGGTTATTTGGTGGATTCTACATTCTTTCAGGTATTTGATTTCAGGTTTACGGAAGGAAAGGCATCCAATTCACTTAATGAGCCCTATACAGTTGTGCTGTCTTCAGAATTGGCAAGAAAATTATTCGGACGGGAAACAGCTGTAGGTCAGCAGATAAATATTACTACCCAATTTATGAAGCATGATTTTAAGGTAACGGGGGTATATGATGAGCTTTTTGGGAAATCCCATCTGAACCCTCACTTTCTCATGACCATGAACAGCGGAGGTCTTGGAGAGTTTGTAAGAAATGTAAACGAATGGGCGGGCCAGAATTTCCTCTATAGCTATGTTCGATTAAATCCAAACGCTGATGCTGCAACTGTACAATCCAAATTGCCTGCATTCCTTCAAAAATATGGGAAGGAAGACCTTGACCGGCTGGTAATGAAGAAACAACTATTTCTCCAAAAGGTCACAGATATACATCTTCATTCCAAGGGCATAGGGAGCCAGATTGAAAAAACATCAGATGCAGGATTTTTGAACCTGCTGTTGACAATTGCCTTTTTTATCCAATTGATTGCCTGTATCAATTTCATCAATCTTACCACTGCCCGTTCCATTAAACGTGCCAGGGAAATAGGCGTTAGAAAGGTAGTGGGAGCTGAAAAAAGGAGTTTGATCTTTCAATTCCTGAGTGAATCTGTACTGATTGCTATGATATCCATGTTCCTTGCTGTTCCTTTAATTGCCTTATTACTACCTGGATTGAATACATTAACTGAGAGCTCGTTCACTCTGGAAGCTTTGAAATCATTACCTGTAATATTCACTATCCTGGGGCTGGGATTGATCACAGGCCTGCTAGCGGGTATATATCCGGCAATATATCTGTCAGGTTTCAACCCTGTTAGCGTATTGAAAGGAACTTTCAGCTTTAAGCGTTCTTCTGTTTTCTTAAGAAAAGGATTGGTTGTTTTCCAGTTTGTGATTGCAATAGTGTTGATCGTTAGCGTAATAATTATTTCCGGCCAGATCAACTTTATGCAGAACCTTGATATGGGTTTTAATAAGGAACAGAAACTGATAATTCCATTGCAGAACAGGGATTCCCGTGCGCAATTCACTGCGCTGAGAAATGAATTGTCGGCCCTCAAAGGCATCAGTGGAGTAGCAGGCTGTAATACCTATCCTTCACGGATCGTATTTAATGACTTTATTGTTTATACTGCTGGCCATGATATGAGCAGCGGAAAGGTGGCAAAAGCAAACAATACTGATGAGAATTTCTTTAAGGTAATGGGCATGAAAATTTTGCAGGGGCGTAACCTCGGTGAATCTGATACTTCCGGACAGGTCATCGCTAATGAGTTAACATTAAAGGAGTTTGATATACCTAAGGAAACGGCAATCGGTACAAAACTATTTGCCAATACTGGTGGTCAAGCCCGGGAATTTGAGATAGTTGGTGTGTGCAATGATTACATATTTAATCCAATGAAATCAGAAATGCAGCCCCTCATTACTTTTTATACCCGGCAACCCAATTTCGTTGTTGCAAGTATCGACACAAAAGATTATAAGGGATTGCTGGCAAGTGTGGGATCAGCTTTCAGGAAAGCATTACCCGGAGTACCCTTTGAATATTCTTTTTTGGATAAGGACCTGGAAAAACAATATATGCAGGAGGTGACGCTTCGAAAGATCTCCAACTCATTTACGCTGCTTGCAATTATCATCAGTTGCCTTGGTCTTTTTGGGCTTGCCATGTTCACGGCACAGCAGCGTATAAAAGAAATAGGCGTACGTAAAGTTTTGGGGGCTTCGGTAACAGGCATTATAACTATGCTCTCAAAGGATTTTTTAAAATTGGTACTGCTTTCAATTCTCATTGCCATACCAATTGCATGGTGGGGGATGAATGAATGGCTTTCGGAATTTGCCTATAAAATGCCTTTGAGCTGGTGGACTTTTGTAATGGCAGGGCTGATAGCCATCATCATTGCTTTCATTACGGTGAGTTTCCAGGCAATTAAGGCCGCTATAGCTAACCCGGTAAAAAGCCTGAGAACCGAGTAGTGCTAAGGGGAGAGTAACATAAGAAAACCGAAAATATGATAAAGAATTATTTTAAAACAGCCTGGCGAAGTCTTTTGAAGAACAAGACTTTTTCCGCTATCAATATTTTTGGTTTATCTGTAGGCATCGCAGCCTTCCTCCTAATTGTGAATTATCTGCGATTCGAATATAGCTTTGACGATCAGCATAAAAATAAGGACAGAATATTCCGTGTTCCCATGACGGTGTCTGAAAAAGGAGAGAAGGAACAGACCTTTGCTTTTACCTATCCGGCAGTTGCCCCGGCATTGCTTAAAGATTTTCCTGAAGTTGAGGAAGCAGTACGATTCAGGAGAAGGGGTGGAACTATTACCTATGGTGATCTGAAGATACTGGAGCCGGGAACTATTTATTTCGCAGACCCGGCGGTATTTAAAATATTCGCTTTTCCCTTTGCCAGGGGAAATGCGGAAACAGCATTTAAAGAGCTGAACGATTGCGTAATTACGGAAGAAACAGCTAAGAAGTATTTTGGCAATGCAGAGCCAATTGGGAAAGCCCTCCGGTATAATGATGAAGACTATATTGTAAAAGCTGTGCTGAAAGACCTGCCACCCAACTCGCATATCCGGTTCAATATCCTGCTCAACTATAATAAATATATACAGTTGACTAATGGTAGGGCAAACACGAGCTGGGGCTGGTCTGATTTCTATACTTATGTATTATTGAGAAAGGGAACCAGTGCCAGGGCGTTGCAGGCCAAATTGCCGGCCTTTGC
>CAMLGP010000046.1 GCA_946479535.1 uncultured Bacteroidota bacterium | reverse complement strand
TACTTTTTTAGACCTTAACACTTATTTCCAGAATGTAATTCCTTAAAGATAAATGTTTAAATCTCCAACTTAGCCGTGTAACTCCCGGATAAATAGGATTAGAGTAATACTTTTGTACAGTAAGAATGAATTTTCCTGGCGTACCAAATCATACCCATTTGTTAACCTAAGATTAAATCATGCTGTATGAATGCTTTATCGATTGCAAAATTATATGAGGTTTTGGTACCAAAACTGGGTAAAGAGGCCGTTCAGGGTTTAATTACCTTTAATGAAACTACCATAAAATCTGAATTGGAAAATAATATTAAACAGTTAGCCACCAAAGAAGATTTGGCTAAACTGGAATCCAAACTGGAAACCAGAATAGGCGAATCAAAAGTAGAAATGATAAGATGGATGTTTATTTTCTGGGTTGGCCAGGTAATAGTAACTACCTCCTCCCTTCTATTATTTCTAAAAAAATAAGTTGGTTCAGTTGACTTTAATTGCAAGTTTGGTACATTTACTGTAAATAACTCCTCCTAAACCTGCAATTATGTTTGATGAAATTGTAAAACTTGTAAAGCAGCAACTTGGTAACAATCCACAAGTAGCAGCAGCTATCCCCGAAGATCAGCAACATGAGGTTAGTGAACATGTAGCAACTCAAATTTCCCAACAACTGGCCACTCAGTCAGTCCAGCAAGGCGGTATCGGCGGACTTCTCTCCCAGTTACAGAACGCTGCTACTTCTGGCAGTCCTGTGGTTAACGCAATTGAAGGAGGAATAGTAGGTTCCCTGGCAGGTAAATTTAAATTGTCTCCGGCAGTGACCGGGGCTATTGCAGCTGCACTTCCTTCCCTGCTTCAAAAACTCGCTCATAAAGCGAACGATCCCAATGATCCCAGCATTACTCATAACGGTTTAGGAGATATGCTTTCCAAATTAGGTGGAAGCGGACTCGGAAATTTGCTCAATAAGTTTTAAGGGCAATTGAACAATCTTCCGGTAAAACGCAAAGCCGTTAATTCATCAACCAACCTCCCACTTTCTTCTTTGCGGCTCCCAAAGCACGAATATTATAAGTAAACGTAGCCATGAAATAGCGTGGTAATACATTAGTGGTTGTAATGCTGGTCATGTTACGGGATGCACTCGTATTCACCAGATTATTTTGATCCAGAATGTCAAACACACGGAAGTTCAATACCCCCTTTTCATCCTTTAGCATCGTTAAGTTCACACCTGCATTCCAGCGGATTACATTTTTAGGAAACCCGGGTGTAGGATTTGCATACTTCGTCCAGGTGGCTCTTGTTTCCCAGATCACATGTTTGGGATAACGCAGGATCATCTCTGTATTCAGATCATAATTGAAAAGACTGAGACGAGTATATTGTTTGCTGGAATAGCTTGTGAAATTATTGCTGATAAGAAAGCTATTGTTCCATTCAAAAACATCATGCCAGTTCATATTAATACCACCCCAGCTGGTAAGGGTAGTCGTAGTTTGCCAGCTACTAACATTATTAAAGAATAACTGACTGTGGTTATAATTATGATTTCCCCCAATATTCGCAGTCAATGAAAACTTTTGACTGTATTTATACTGCTTGCTGATATTATAATTCACAAATAACCGACGGCTGCCATTTGCATTTACCGGTGTAGTGGTCTGCACCCCGTTATTATCTACTGTTATTGCATCTACGATCTCATTTTCCGCAAAGGTTCCCTGAGCGTATAAGAAAATGTTGAGCAACTTCTTCTGATTATTATGAAACCAGTCTACTCCAAGATTACGCCGTTTGGTTGGCAGCAGGCCGGGATTGGTCTTTGTGATAAAATAAGGGTCGCTGTTATTGGGTACAGCAATCAGGTATTGATAGCCAGGTAAAACAACCCCTTCATCATAATTGAAATTGATCTGCTTATAGCCAGCATTAAAGAAGGGTAATATATTATGACCGCTCTGACGCAAAGAATTAGGCAGGAACAGGGCATTTACTTCACTCCCCTGCCATAGACTGCGCACACCGGGAGAAAATCTCCAGTCTTTGTACCGGTACTCTGCAGAAAAACTGTTGAGTACCCGGCCGGTTTCTCTTTTCAACAGGCTACTTAAGCTCTCAAAAAGAGAATCAAATTTTAGCGTGGCACTTTTTCCATAAGTATTTATATCGTTCTTATTTCTTCCATATTCTAATTGAGCGGCATATCGTAATGTCCACCTGGCGCTGATGGGCTCACTATAGTTGACAAAAAGTCTTGCATCTGTGCGTGGCACCCTTTCCTGGCGCAATTGTGATAATTGCCTGGTTGAAGCAGATGGATAAAACAGATCAGTATTGCTTTCCGTCTGATAATCTCCGATACGGTTATTGATATCCAGTAACTGGGTCAGGCCCAATCGTCTGCCTTTTTTCTTTCTTGATAGTTTTGTCAGGTTAAAGTTATGGCGGTAACTATTGGTAGTGGAAGAATTGTCCTGTAAAATATCACTCTGGCTAAGATTACCGAGTTTATTGTTGGTTGCATTTACCATACTGGACCGGTCCTCATCTGCAAATCCCAATGTATAATTCATATTCATAGTGATATTGGTAACACTATCCGGCTTTAACTTGAAACCTGCACCGATATTATGAGCATTGTTCTCAACTCTTGTCAGTTGACGGGAAAGATTATTCAGGATGGTATCATTAAAATATTGTTTCATTCCGGTCTCAGTCCTTTTGTCAAGGATCGTGTTTCCGTAGAAATATTGAAAATTAAAAGAACGTTTTGAATTGGGTGAATGATTCAGGTTAATACCTGCACCCTTGCTTTTAGTAATTCCCCCGCTGGTAGAACCTCCAAAACCGATACCATTCAGTGAAACACTTGATCCCTGTCCGCCATTGTAAATGGAAACGGATGAACCTGCTCCTACATCTCTCTGTCTGCCAAAACCACCCGCCCCCAGCAGATCCTGAAAACTAAACGCAGACTTATTGATATTATTCATGTAAGCAAGCATACTCATCTGCAGGGTATCACGGAAAATATTGGCTATTGCTCCCGCCTCATACAGATCATCAGTACCTCCACCTGCATATGCTTTTCCAAACCATCCTTTCTTCACTCCCTTTTTAAACGTAAGATTGATCACCTTTCCAATATCATTGGGATTGGTGCTACCGGTTAACATTTGCTGCTCTTTATCATCCACCACCTGCACTTTATCAATGATATTGGAAGGCAGGTTCCGGCTTGCCATTTTAGGATCATCGCCAAAAAATGATTTTCCATCAACCAGTATCTTGTTCACAGGTTTGCCATTTACGGTGATATTGCCGTCTCCATCTACCAATACACCGGGAAGCTTCTTCAGCAGATCTTCCACCAGTGCGTTAGGTAATGTTTTGAAAGAACTGGCATTAAACTCAATCGTATCCCTGCGGATCACCACAGGAGGTCTTTCTGAAATTATCAGCACTTCATCCAGTTGATTGGCTACAGGAACCAGTGCAACGCTATCAAAACGCAATTGGTTATTTGATTCTGTGAGTGTGAACTCGTGACGGTAAACGCTATGTCCGCTGAATGAAACGATAAAACGTAATGGTACGTTCAATGGAAGGCCGGGCACTTTGAATTCACCTGATTCACCGCTCAACCGATAAGTAATTATACTGGTATCAACGGCTTTGAAGACGGTAATGGTAGCCAGGACAAATGGTTTTTTAAAACTGCTATCCATAATGTGGCCAGAAATACTGCCGCTTTGTGCGTTGGTGACCATAGCAAGGAAGATAAGCAGAGGTACAATAAGTGCTTTTTTCATAAATGTCAGTTATGGTAAGGAAAGGGCATATGCTTCCCTACAGGGATGGCTTACTTTGTTTGAGGTAGAATGTTTAAAGGAAAATTTATTTAAAGTCTACTGTGCAATTGGTACAGGTTATTTCAAATTTTGTTGGCTTTGCTGCATCGCCGGTTTTAAATGTATATCTGAAATTTCTGATGGTAGAGAAACCGTCTTTGATAGTAATAGTTGTCCCGGATGTACCTCCTCCCCCTCCTTTCGTAACGCCGGTCAATGCCACAGTGGAATAAGTATCTGTTGTTATCCTCGGACTGTTGATTGTGATAGCACCGGTCCCAGCCGGAATGTCACTTCGTGCTTTTAGTTGATCTGCACGCACCTGCAATGAATCCCTCCTGATTTGCAATGAATCCTTCCTGATTTGTAATGCGTCTGCTTCGGTCCTGGACCAGGTTGGCTTGCCTTCCACAATTATTTCAGCCGGGTTAGAGGTTAAACCGGATGAAGTAATTCCTACTCTTGCTTCAGCAACATTGCGGCCGCTCAATACTTTTGCCAGGTTAAGCAAGGTATCTTTCTTTACTTTTATCTCTGCCACCTCACTGGAGGTAAGCGTATCTGTAATCATTATGTTTGAATATGCCGAGTAGAGATTAATAAAACTACCCTTCACATCTACTGCATAATTTTGCGGCTCGTGAATCGGGATCCGGAGGTCTGTGTTCATATCAAAAATCCTGATCAGCTCTGCCGAAGGAGCAATATTTCTCAGTTTTATCCGCGAATTCACTCCTTCCAGATCAAGATTACCGCTTACATTGATCTGAAGGCCGCCATAATTTTTAATGCCTGTTATACTTCCGGATTCATTGATATCCATATCATCAGTGGCGCTGTTGAATTGAACAGTACCTATCTTACCAATCTCAATGGTATTGTATGCCGTGTTCAGTTTACCCTTGCTTAATTCTGCCAGATAAAGGCGCCCATGGGAAATATTGATATTCCCATTTCTGATAACTCCTGCAATAAAACGGCCTGATGAACTGCGCAATTCCAGGTTATCAATGTCCTTTGCATTGATCTCCCCATTGGTATTAATAATCAAAATGTCTTTGATATTATCAGTCAATGCCAACTGACCGTATTTATTAACGATTTTCAGTTTTGATTGGGATGGAACATATAGTGTAGTCACCCTGTTTGAATTCACAACCCCCATGGGTGAACCATTGCCATAATAAACAGTTTCACTGAGGTTGCGACTGTAATCGTAACTTAAGGTCATGATGCGATTTGGCTGTCCTTCATATAAAAATATCTCCGTGGGTTTGGTATTTATCTTTATGGTATCTCCGGATTCTTTTGCAGAAAGCCCGATCCTCTCCAGCCATTTTTCATCAGTCAATTCATTGTTGCCATCAATCCATATACTCGTCTCCAGTTTTACCCTGGTTTCATTCCAGGTTTTGACAGTGACCAGTCCACTCATTTCAACAGCAACATAATGTGGTTTTGTCAGTTTGATCTCCTGTGAAAGATTGATCCTGACAAGATTGTTTGTATCAACAATGGTTGTCGGCGCCCGCTTCCATGTATCAAATTTGCCAAAAGGGGCCATAGTTGTGGCAGTGGGTCTTTCCTGCTTTACAGGCTTTTCCTCCACTTTAGGTTTATCCTGTGCTTTCGCCTGCAGGCAAATAATCAGTATTATGAATTGAAAAATCTTTTTCATGATAGTTCCTTTAAAGTTTGATGAAAACCGGTATGGAATCTGCCTCAGTTTGGAAATTGTTACTGGTTTTACTGATCTCCCGCTGCAGCATTTTTAATACAGTCAGCTTTTTCTGGTAGATCATCGCCAATTCATCCAGCGTATTTTCCTCCATACCTTTCTGCAAAACGGCTTTTCTGAGCCGCTTTTCCTGTTTGTCCAGGCGTTTGAAATCTTCTATAAACCCTTCAAAGTCCCCGGCAGATTCACCATACATGGGTAGGCTTTGAATAAGACTAACCTGTCCTGCAATCAGGTCATCATATGCTGCCTGGGTTTGTGTAATTATTAAAGGAAGTTTTCTGTTACCTGTTTTTTGAACGGCCGGCTTCCTTTTTATAACTGCGTAGTCATTCTTTTTGTCAGTTTGCACTATTTCCTGTTGTTCCTCCTTCACCTGTACTTTATCCTCATTTGCATTTACAGGAACCTGAACAACCTCGTTCATCGTATCAACCGGAACCAGTTTTGGTATTGCTATTTCAGTTTTTGAAGGTGTTTTTACCAGGCCTTCATTCTTCCCTGTTCCCGTTTTCCTGTTATTAAACAGCAGTGCACCAACAATTATGAAAAGGACCAGGGAAGCTGCTGCCACATACCAGCCCAGTTTCTTAATATTAATTGACCGCACAGGTGTATGCCTGCTTATCGTGGATTTAATCTGCAACCAGCTATGCTCCCCCGGTATTTCAAAATCAAATTCATCTTTATACTGCTCAATATGATCTTTTAAGGGATCCTTTTCTTCTGACAGCTTTAATTCCTGTTCAAGCCCATTCCAAAAATCCTCCTTTGGCTGATCTTTATCCAGATCAGGAAGGTTATTTTGTATATGTTGTTTCAGCTTATCCATTCGCCACCATTTTTTTCAGAATAATTTGTTGCAGTAATTGCCTGGCCCTGCTATACTGGCTTTTACTGGTTCCTGTGCTTATCTGCAATTCATCGGCAATCTCCTGGTGAGTGTAATCTTCTACGGCATACAGAACAAAAATCTGCCGGCATCCATCTGGCAATTGTTTGATCGCTTCATGGATCTGAACCATGGTGATACTGGTCCACCAGTTCTCATCCGTTTCATGCGCAAGGTCTATAACCGGAGCTTCCAGTTGGGTATAAACGAATTTCTTTTTCCCCAGGGCTATACACTGGTTAATGATGATCCTTTTCAGCCATCCGCCGAATGTATTTGGGTCTTTTATCTGGTAAATTTTGCGGAAGGCAGTGATAAATCCATCCTGCAGGGCATCGTGGGCATCGGCCTCATTACCACACATTCGGATACATACGTTATACATCGCTTTGCAATACTGGCGGTACAGAGCCTCCTGTGCAGTCAGTTGGCCTTCTCCCGCGCTTTTAACCAGCGCCTGCAGTATATATTCTGATGTATTCAAATCGCCTGGAACATATATAAGAGTATAAACCTAAAGAAAGGTTGGAACCCCGCAGAAAGTATTTTTGAGTTATTTCTACAGAAGAATTGGGAAGCCAGGCTGACAAAAATTTTGGCTTATGGCTAAAGGGGAAGCACGCGTATATTTCGATATTCCGCCTTCATAACGGCGCCATCATGCATCTGGAAACCAATTATCCCTTCGCGGGATCCTTTTGGGTCAGGATCCTGAAAATCCATGATCTTAACTCCATTGATCCAGTATTCAAGGCGGTTACCTCTTGCCCGAAGGGTCATACGGTTCCAGTTATCGGAATTATATATCTTATTGACAATTGCAGAATCTGCGGATATACGCAACTGTGGCCGTGCATACCAGTCGCCCACAGATCCATTTAAATTATCTCCTGTAGCCGCAGCATCAAATTCATATCCCGAAGGGGCTTCATACCTGTTGCGGAATAAAAATGTATTAACGCGGTAATAAATGCCAGTGTTACGGTGACTATCTCCGGTAAGTCTCATTTCACAGGTGAATTCAAAATTGCTGAATCGCTGTTTGGTATAGATCCATTCAGGAGCAGTCAATTTCCCGGTTCCTGTTTCTCCAACAATGATCCCGTTGACCAAATGCCAGTGAGAAGGAACCTTCCATGCATCCAAAGTACCGTCTTTAAGCAGATCGATAGTTCCTCCACCATTAACCCTGGGCTCAACCGCTTCATTTGCATTTTGAGAAAAAGCCAGATGTGATAGCAGAAGGCACGAACAGACAATCAAAAATGATAGGTATTTCATCTAAGAACTTATTTACTTATTCGTATTTCAATTAAACGGGTTTCCAGCCTTTCAGCATCATCATACTCGCCTGGAACATGGCTCGTGCATAAGACTGATTATATAAATAAGATACAAAGCCACCGCTTTTATGTACCGTGTCAAATTCATTATCACGCGGATGCTCTGCCCAGATACCATATTTATATTTTCCTTTACACAGTTCATACATCACCTGCAGCATATCCACTTTTCCTTCATCGATCATTACTTCCACATATTTGATCCTGGGTGTTTCCACAATTACATTCCGGTAATGAACGTGACTGATACGATCCCTTGAAAGAAGATACTTGCATACCTCAACGGCATCCTCTCCTATTTCGGTTGATACGCCACAATCGAAAGTCATTCCGTTAGCAGGCGAATCTACAATATCACAAAGCCGCTTCCAGTCTTTAAAGGTAGACATTATCTGTTCTGAACCGCGACTCATTGGCGGAGGCGGATCATTGGGGTGTAAAGCCATTCTCACGCCTGCTTTAACCGCTACAGGAATAACCGCTTTTAAAAAGTATTCGATATTCTCCCATGCCTTTGCAGCTGTTTGCGCAGGTTCTCTTTCAGTTGGTGGCAATTCAGCCATCGACATATTTTCTTCATCAGGTTGCTTCCTTGCATTTTTATAGTTCCACTTATTATCGGCAGGATTCGGCTGACCCTTGCGATGATAATCATAACCGAGGTATTGTACTCCACCGCGACCAACAATATCATAATAACCTTCAACTGCACGATGTGAATAGAAATTATATTCTACTACCGGCAATCCCACCTTTCCCGCAGCGATCAATGAGTCCTTCACTTTCTGGATCTCTTCATCCCTGCCTTCCGTACCCCGGAGACTTGCCTGTGAGAAATAGATCATCATATTAATAACCGTTAATCCCTGTGCTTTAAATCGCTCTATAATAGCTCGTAATCCTTCTTCGGTCCAGGGTATGCGTGGACCACCCATATGCACGTAATCGCAACCAAATTGTTTGATCCATTTCATATTGGATTCAGTAGCATTTGCACTTACCGTCATGGTTAGTTTGGGTGTATCAGGTCCTTCTACCTGTGGTAATGGAACTTTCTTTCCTGCCGGAGCAAAATTATTTTCAGCAGCCAATGCAGCCGTGCCAACAGCTCCAATTGATAATCCTGCTGCCAGTGATGTACCTTTTTTAATAAAGTCTCTACGATTATTGTTCATAATGATGATTTGATGAGATTGAGGTGAATAATTGCGAATAAAAGGGGTGTGCTTATTTAACGGTAAGATTAGCCTCCCATCCAGGAACAGGCCCTAATTCACTTTCAAGCCTTAACTTAACCTTATTACCGGAAACACTCCCGGGTTTAATAGTAACGGGAAGTATGATTTTCTGCCCTTTCTTCAAAGTCATTGGCAGCGAAGGCAGCTTCACAATAAATTTGTCGATATCCTTTCCGATCAATTCAGCTGCTACCAGTTCAACAGGTTCCCCGGTATTGGTAACTTCTATCTGCTGATTTTCATTCTCTCCAATGGTGATATCTGGTTGCGGGCTGGTCAGTACAGGCCTGGTTATTTTGAAAGAAAGAGGTCTTATCTGAATATTTTTCAGCCAGTATTCCGCGCTTTCACTTTGGAACTGGATCTTTCCGCTGGTTACCTGCTGCTTCAGATCATCTCTGTAGATATTAAAGAGTCTATTCACCACAAAGCCATTCACAATGAATACAGCATCTGCCTGTCTTGCGATTACCTCACTGGTAGTCCATTCACCTTTCGGACTTTCAAAATCGCCGGAGCGGTATACCCGGCCATTAAAACGTTTTAATGAAGCATTGCCATCATACTGTTGAACACTTGCGCGACTGCTGGTGCGGGCTGGTGAGAGTTGAAACTCTGCATCGCCACCGCCCAGGTTGAAATGATCCCCAATCTCGGTTTCCTGGATTTGCATTTCGATGCTGCGCATCCAGCATTTAAAAGAATAATCGAACGGTTCTGTGCAATGGAAAAGAAATCCTGCATCACGGAGACCAGTAGCACGCGGAGCCCACTGCTTTTCGCCCCATTTGGTCTGAAAGCGGATATGAAAATTGCTGTATTCCTGTCTGGAAGTTATGGCACCCCAGATCTCGCCGGATATATGGATCATGCCATTCTGTACCGTAAATACTTTATAGGGGTCTTTGTTCAGGCCAATCGGGTCCATGGGAGTATCCTGTTTGTTATCATAGCCCATCATATTGGGAGGGCGCATATAACTATCCCATGATTTAAGGTCTTTTCCGTTAAAAAGATTCTGCCATCCTGTGTTTACTGTTTGGGCTGAGGAAAATAAAGCCGTTGAAGAAAAAACGGCTAAAAGCATCAATTTCATACGGTTTCATCGTTTGTTTGGTAATCCGGGAATATACATTCCCAGTGTCCTTAAAAGCCCTTAATTACCCGGTTAAGATTCTATTAATCCGTAGAAAAAGTAAAAAGCCTATATAAAAGTAAAATCAGGTAATAGCCCGGTTTGGAATAATATAGGCTAAACAGTATCCGAGGGCTACAATGTCCCGAAAACTATCGGGACATTGTAGCCCACAGTGGCCTAAACGACGAATTCAGAGATTATCCCTATTTACTTTTTGACTTTAATTATTGATGGCTTTGAATAATCCTTTCACATCATCCTCATTATTAAAATTCACCTTGTTCTTATCCAGGTAGTCATTTATTATCCCCTTCTTTGAAGAAAAAACTTTGAGCAGATTTTTCTTGTCGCATGAAAC
>CAMLGP010000045.1 GCA_946479535.1 uncultured Bacteroidota bacterium | reverse complement strand
CCATGGTTCGTGTCTCACGAACCATTACAATGATGGTTGGGTTTGACTAGTTGCTAGTAGCTTGCCTGTTAAACTTCTCCGTCATGGTTCGTGTCTCATTGCCATGGTTCGCCATAATTCGCCATGGTTCGTGTCTCACGAACCATTACATTGCTGCTTGGGTTTGACTAGTTGCTAGTAGCTTGCCTGTTAAACTTCTTCCTTCCCACTAGCTACTCGCCAAACCCCACTAGGTGTTAGCCTTTTTGGTCCGGATTTTGAATCCCATTATCGAACCATTTTATAACAAAAAATTGTTCAGATAAATAAATTATTATTATACATTTGTGGTCTGATTACAATGAGTTTGTAAACGTGAATAACTTTCTGACACATACGAAACAATTTGCTTTTCATGCACCCATCACCTGCGGCGTGTATGCAGTAGGATATGATCTGTTTACTTTTGCCCGCCCACGACGTCAACCTGAATGCTGACAGGACGAACCCTTCACCATGGTCCCTGTCAGTGAACTTCCTTTCAAAAACTTTTTCAGGCTGGTGACCCGCAATTTTAATCTTTCTTGAAACGTGGACAATCAACAAATTATCGTTAGGGTAGCCACCCCGGATGATAAAAAATATTCAACGATTATTACCGATGAAATGGCCGCTTCGGCAGCCGCCCGTGGTACGGGTATCGCCAAACGCAGCCCTGAATATATTGAGCAGAAGATGGACGAAGGCAAGGCAGTTATTGCACTGATGCCTGATGGCAAATGGGTAGGTTTCTGCTATATCGAAACCTGGAGCCATGGTGAATATGTGGCCAATAGCGGTCTCATTGTTACTCCTGAATTCAGAAAAAGCGGGATTGCAAAATCCATTAAGCAGAAAATATTTAACCTCTCAAGGGAAAAATATCCCGATTCCAAGATCTTTGGTCTCACTACCGGCCTGGCCGTAATGAAGATCAATTCAGATCTGGGCTATGAACCTGTTACCTACTCAGAGCTTACCCAGGATGAGGCCTTTTGGGCCGGCTGCAAAAGCTGTGTAAACTATGAGATACTAATGAGCAAGGAGAGAAAGAACTGTATGTGCACCGCCATGCTCTATGACCCCAAAGACCACTACAAACCGGAAGAAACCAAACAATACTTTGAAGAGAATGTATCCGGTTTTGAACGATTGCTCCGCTTTAAACGATGGAAACTGCTGCGCCCCTTTCTGCGAAAAGAAAAAGATAAAGATGGTAATATTGGCGATGGCAGATTGAAAACATTCATTCATCATTTGTTACACATTTAATAATAAGGGGCCGGCTATTTTTCGGTTACCTGCTTCTATATTTAAATAAACAACCATACATGGCACGCAAAGTCGTTTTAGGATTCAGCGGCGGATTGGATACATCCTATTGTGTTAAATACCTCACGGAAGAAAAGGGTTACGAGGTACATAGCATTATTGTCAATACCGGAGGTTTCACTGCCGATGAACTGAAAGACATAGAAGCCCATGCTTACAAACTTGGAGTTAAAACCCACAAGAGCGTAAATGCTGTAAGGAGTTATTATGATAGCATTATCCGTTTCCTGATCTATGGAAATGTTTTAAAGAATAATACTTACCCCCTCAGCGTATCTGCTGAACGCCTGAGCCAGGCCCTGCATATTGCTGACCATGTAAAGGAAGTGAATGCTGATGCCGTTGCGCATGGAAGCACTGGCGCCGGCAATGATCAGGTTCGTTTTGATATGATCTTTCATATCATGATCCCTGGCGTGGAGATCATCACTCCCATCCGTGATCTCAAACTTTCACGTGAGCAGGAAATTGCTTACCTGAAAGAGAAAGGCGTTGAAATGAATTTTGCAAAAGCAACCTACTCCATCAATAAAGGATTGTGGGGAACCAGCGTGGGCGGAAAAGAAACCCTTTCCTCCAAAGGCATGCTTCCGGAAGAAGCCTGGCCTACACAGGTTACCAAAACAGGCAGTGAAGAAGTAAGACTTCGCTTTGAAAAAGGAGAATTGAGAGAAGTAAATGATACCGCTTTCAAACATCCTTCTGATGCCATCCAGTACCTGCAAGGCATAGCCGGACCTTATGGAATTGGAAGAGATATTCATGTGGGCGATACTATTATAGGGATCAAAGGAAGAGTGGGTTTTGAAGCGGCAGCTCCCATGGTGATCCTGAAAGCACACCATGCGCTGGAAAAACATGTACTCACCAAATGGCAACTTGGCTGGAAAGATCAACTGGCACAGTTTTACGGCAACTGGTTACACGAAGGCCAGATACTGGATCCTGTAATGCGTGATATTGAAGCATTCCTGGAAACCAGCCAGCGCAATGTAACCGGTGATGTATTTGTGCAATTACAGCCGTATCGTTTCCAGATCATCGGCATAGAAAGTAAATATGACCTGATGAACAGCAAGTTTGGCAAATATGGCGAAATGAATACCGGCTTTACCGGACAGGATGTGCGGGGCTTCAGCCGGATCTTTGGCAACCAGACCATGATGTATCACCTGGTCAAAACAGATAATGAACCCCAGAAATGAGTAAAAAGATCAATACAGGAATAATCGGTGGAGCAGGCTATACGGGTGGCGAACTCATACGCTTATTGATTCATCACCCGGATATTACTGTTTCTTTTATTCATAGTCGCAGCAATGGCGGCAAACCGGTTAGTTCAATTCACCAGGACCTGATAGGAGATACCGGTCTTGTTTTCACTGATGAAACGGCTCCATTGGAGAAGGGTAACCTTGATGTTCTTTTTCTTTGTTTGGGCCATGGTGAATCCAAAAAGTTCCTGGCTGAGCATAAGATTGCAGACAATACCCGGATCATTGACCTGGCCAATGATTTCCGCCTGGCTAAAGATGCCAAAGTGGGGAACAGGGATTTTGTTTACGGATTGCCAGAACTGAATAAGGAACAAATAAAAAAAGCAAAGAACATCGCTAATCCCGGATGTTTTGCTACCACCCTTCAGCTTGGTCTGTTGCCTTTAGCCAAAGCAGGAATACTGGAAGAGGTTTATTCAACAGGAATAACAGGTTCTACAGGAGCGGGCCAATCCCTTAGCCCTACTTCCCATTTCAGCTGGCGCGCCAATAATATCCAGGCCTATAAAACACTTTCTCATCAGCACCTGAATGAGATACATCAATCACTGAATCAATTGCAGCATAGTTTTCCTGCAGCTCCTTCAAATGAAGCAAGAGAAGGAATTCATTTTGTGCCCTGGAGAGGTGATTTCACAAGAGGCATATTCATAAGCTCCACTATTCATTGCACCTTAGGTCTGGATGAGATCACGCGTATCTATTCAGATTTTTATAAAGACCATCCATTTACCCATCTGAGCAGGGAGCCTATTTTCCTGAAACAGGTGGTGAATACTAATAAATGTGTATTACAGCTGGAAAAAATGGGTAACAGGCTGGTGGTTCATTCAGCCGCTGATAATTTATTGAAGGGTGCATCAGGACAGGCAGTGCAGAATCTGAACCTGCTGTTCGGGCTTCCGGAAACAACAGGATTAAACTTAAAACCAATCGGCTTTTAATAGTAGTTACAAACCAAACCAATAATTTTTAACACAACAGCCATGAATCTATTTGATGTATACCCGCTAAACGACGTCACCATCGTAAAAGCAAAGGGTTCTTATGTGTGGGATGATAAAGGTGAGCAATATCTTGACATGTACGGTGGTCATGCCGTGATCAGCATTGGTCATACTCATCCTTACTGGGTGAAACAAATTGAAGAACAACTGGAAAAAATCGCCTTCTACTCTAATTCAGTACGCATACCGCTGCAACAGCAACTGGCAGACAAACTGGGAAAGATATCTGGTAAAAATGATTACCAGCTGTTCCTTTGCAACTCAGGTGCTGAAGCCAATGAAAATGCCCTCAAGATGGCTTCCTTTCATAATGGCAGAAAAAAGGTTGTTGCATTCAGCAAATCATTTCATGGCAGAACTTCCCTCTCTGTGGCAGTTACCGATAATAAGAATTATATAGCACCGGTAAATGAAACGGATAATGTGATCTTCCTTCCTTTTAATGATGAAGAAGCACTGGAAAAATGCTTTGCCAAACAGGGAAAGGAAATATCTTCTGTGATCATTGAAGGCATACAGGGTGTAGGCGGCATAAACGTGGCCGGGGAAGGCTTCTTAAAGAAGATCCGCAGCCTTTGTGATAAACATGGTGCTGTTTATATTGCTGATAGCGTACAGTGTGGTTTTGGCAGAAGCGGTAAATTCTTCAGTCATGATTTCGCCGGAGTAAATGCAGACATTTATACCATGGCCAAAGGAATGGGTAATGGTTTTCCGGTTGCAGGGCTTATCATTGCACCCCATATCAAACCAAAACATTTTCAACTGGGCACTACTTTCGGTGGCAATCAGCTGGCTTGTGCAGCAGCCCTTGCAGTATGCCAGGTAATTGAAGACGAGAAACTGATGGGCAATGCCGTGATGGTAGGGAAATACCTGAAAGATGAGCTATCCTCCATTCCTCAATTGATGAATGTAAGAGGTCGCGGATTAATGATCGGGTTTGATGTTCCGGAAGACTTAAAGGACCTAAAAAAGAATCTGCTATGGAACCAGAAGACCTTTACCGGAGAATCCAAACCCAATACCATTCGTCTGCTTCCTTCACTGGCATTGAAGAAGAGAGATGCAGAAGCATTTATTGAATCATTGAAAGAAGAGATAGCCGTATTGAGCGGTGAAGTCGTAAATAGTTAATTATAGAAACCGGCCTCTTACGCCGTGGTTTAAGCGCGTTCATTCACGCGCCTTATGAACCACCACAAGTAATAGTTACCGGCTTTGATTAATAGCAGAACAAACCTCAACTCCATAATGAAGAATTTTGTTTCCGTTCACGATGTAACCAATATTGATGCAATGGTGCAAAAAGCACTGGCCTGCAAAGCTGATCCTTTTAAAGAGAGGATGCTGGGTAAGGACAAACGCATCGGTTGCCTGTTTCTGAATCCCAGTATGCGCACCCGCCTGAGCACACAGGTGGCTGCATCAAACCTGGGTATGGAAGCCATTGTATTCAACGTGGGACAGGAAGGATGGTCCCTTGAATTTGAAGAAGAGGCCATCATGAGCGGAAGCACAGTGGAGCACGTAAAAGATGCAGCGCCCATATTTGGAAAGTATTTCGATATACTGGCTATACGCACCTTTCCATCCCTGAAGAACCGGGAAGAAGATTATAGCGAGTTATACATAAAGCAATTTATGAAGTATGCAGGCATTCCGGTGGTAAGCCTGGAGAGTGCTACCCTTCATCCATTGCAGAGCTTTACAGATGTAATAACCATCACGGAGAACTTTAAGGAGAAGAGAAAACCAAAGATCGTATTGACGTGGGCCCCTCACGTTAAGCCTTTGCCCCAATGTGTGGCCAACAGCTTTAGTCAGTGGATCAATGCCTGGGGTGCAGCTGATTTTGTGATCACACATCCTGAAGACTATGAGCTTAGCACAGAGTTTACCAAAGGGGCAACTATTATACAGGACCAGGATGAAGCATTGAAAGGAGCCGATTTTGTTTACGTAAAGAACTGGAGCACTTATACTGATTATGGCAGGATCTACTGTAATGATCCGGAATGGATGCTCACCAATGAAAAATTGCAATTGACCAACCAGGCAAAAGTGATGCACTGCTTACCGGTGAGAAGAAATGTGGAATTGAGTGATGAGATACTGGATGGTCCCAGCAGCCTGGTAACACAACAGGCCGGTAACCGGGTATGGGCAGCGCAGGCAGTGCTATCGGACATACTGAAGAAATAAGGCGCGAGGATGCGCCATAGTTCGTGTCACAGGTACTTATAAAGGCGTGAGGGTGCGCCATGGTTCGTGTCACACGTACTACTATATAAAGGCGCGAGGATGCGCCATGGTTCGTGTCACACGAACCATAAAAAAAAAGAATGGATTCACTCTTTATAATAAAAATCGGCGGGAATATCATTGATGATGCAGCAAAGCTCTCAACTTTCCTGAAGATGTTTGCACACCTGAAAGGAAAGAAGATCCTGATCCATGGCGGAGGAAAGCTGGCAACCAAACTGGCAGAGGATATGAAAGTGCCGCAGCAGCTGGTTGATGGAAGAAGGATCACAGATGCTGAGACCCTGAAGATCGTTACCATGGTCTATGCCGGTTACATCAATAAGAATATCGTGGCGCAATTGCAGGCCAGTAATTGTGCTGCTGTAGGAATAACAGGTGCCGATGGAAACGCCATCCTGGCGCACAAAAGAGTAAATGCGAAAATAGATTATGGATTTGTGGGTGATATTGATGCTATTGAAACAGGATTTTTAAGTTCATTGCTGGATCAGGGACAAACAATAGTGGTAGCTCCCATTACGCATGATAAGAAAGGACAATTGCTGAATACCAATGCTGATACCATTGCCCAGGAACTGGCAAAGGCATTGAGCAGGTCCTACCAGGTACAACTGATCTATTCTTTCGAAAAAAGTGGTGTATTGCTGGATGCCAATGATGATAAAACGGTTATCCCTTCTCTTAATCCGGTTTATTATTCCCAACTGAAAACTGAACAGAAGATCTTTGCAGGAATGATCCCCAAGCTGGATAACGCCTTCACAGCGTTGAACAGCGGCGTGAAGAAAGTGATCATTGGCAAAGCAGAAGAACTAAATGAATTAATAACGGGCGCTAAAGGAACCAGTTTGACCAATGAGTAAAGATATTTCCCAATTAACCGATAAGGCCATCGAGCTGTTGAAACAGCTGATCGCTACCCCTTCTTTTTCAAAAGAAGAAAATGAAACTGCAGAGATCCTTTGTGATTTCTTTGGTTCCCTCAATGTGGAATATGCACGGATCGGCAATAATATCTATGCAAAGAACAGTAATTACAATGCTTCCTTACCGAGCGTACTGCTGAACTCCCATCATGATACGGTAAAACCCAATGCCAAATACACACGTGATCCTTTTGAGCCCGTTGTGGAAGAGGGTAAGTTATTTGGATTGGGCAGTAATGATGCTGGTGGCTGCCTGGTAAGCCTGATCGCTACCTTCCTTTATTATTATGATAAAAAGGGACTCAACCATAATGTTGTGTTTGCTGCCAGTGCAGAAGAAGAGATCAGTGGTGTGAATGGTATTGAACTGGTTCTCCCCTACCTGGGAAAGATCGATTTTGGTATTGTAGGTGAACCAACCAAAATGGAAATGGCCGTAGCTGAAAGAGGATTGATGGTGATCGATTGCATTGCGCAGGGCCGAGCCGGTCATGCCGCCCGTAATGAAGGAGAGAATGCCTTATATATTGCATTGAACGATATTGAATGGATACGCAACTGCAAATTTGAAAAGGTAAGTCCGCTGTTAGGGGAATCAAAAATGACCGTTACGGTTATTGGTACAGAGAACCAGCAGCATAATGTAGTTCCCCCCCAATGCAAATTTGTGATAGATGTACGTGTGAATGAGTTATATACTTTTGAGGAAATACTGGCTATGCTGAAAGCGAATATAAAAAGCCAGTTCAAGCCACGTACAACCCGAATGAAGCCTACCTCCATTTCCCTGGACCATCCACTGGTAAAGGCCGGTATTGAAATGGGAAGAGGCTATTATGGTTCACCAACCACATCTGATAAGGCCCTGATGCCATTTCCCGCTTTGAAAATGGGACCTGGTGATAGCGCCCGCAGCCATACCGCTGATGAATTTATTTATATTGATGAGATAAAGCAGGGTATAGATATGTATATTCAGCTTTTAAATAAAGTTATATGAAAGCGGCTCACGTAAGGTTAGGCCACAGAGAGCCATTTGACCCTTTTAAAAAATAACAAATAACAAATGAAACTCTGGCAGAAAAATACATCCTCGCTCAAAGAGGTAGAACAGTTCACGGTTGGAAATGACCGGGAAATGGATCTATACCTCGCAGGCTTTGATGTATTGGGTTCACTTGCACATATCCAGATGCTGGAATCAGTTGGCCTGCTGCCAAAAGAAGACCTCCAAAAACTGCAGACTGAATTAAAGAATATTTACGCCTCCATACAAAAAGGAGACTTCAGGTTACAGGATGATGTGGAAGATATTCATTCACAGGTTGAACTATTACTGACCCAAAAGCTTGGAGAAGCTGGTAAAAAGATCCACAGTGCACGCAGCAGAAATGACCAGGTACTGGTGGATGTGAAATTATTCCTGCGCAATGAACTGGAAGAACTGGTTAACACCATTAATCCTTTCTTTGAATTATTGCAATCCCAGAGTGAAAAATACAAAGCCCATCTGTTACCCGGTTATACGCATTTGCAATTAGCCATGCCTTCGTCGTTTGGACTTTGGTTTGGGGCCTATGCTGAGAGCCTGGTGGATGATGTGATCACACTGAAAGCTGCGTATGATATCGTCAATAAAAATCCTTTGGGTTCCGCAGCCGGTTATGGCTCTTCTTTTCCGATCAATCGTACAATGACTACAAAGCTGCTTGGCTTTGAAGATCTCAACTATAATGTGGTGTATGCCCAAATGGGAAGAGGGAAAGCAGAACGGATTGTTGCGCAGGCCCTGGCAAATGTTGCTGAAACACTTGCACGCCTGAGCATGGATGCATGTCTCTATCTCAATCAGAATTTCGGGTTTATCAGCTTTCCCGCTGAACTGACCACAGGCAGCAGCATTATGCCGCATAAAAAGAACCCTGATGTATTTGAGCTGATACGGTCCCATTGCAATCGCATTAAAGCATTGCCCAATGAGATCATGATGATGACCACCAATCTGCCATCAGGTTATCATAGAGATCTGCAATTGCTGAAGGAAAATCTATTCCCGGCTTTTGCTACATTAAAGAACTGTCTTGAGATGGCCGGGTTGATGTTATCCCGCATTGAGATCAAAAAAGATATTTTGGCAGACGAGAAGTATAAATATCTCTTTAGCGTGGAAGAAGTGAATAAACTGGTAGTTGAAGGAATGCCGTTCAGGGATGCGTATAAAAAAGTAGGGCTGGATATTGAGAATGGAAAGTTCAACTATACTCCATCAGTTAATCATACACATGAAGGAAGTATCGGAAACCTGCAAACTGAACAGGTAAAAAAACAAATGGAAAAGATTTTGTCTTCTTTTCCATTTACTTCGGTACAAAGCGCTATTACCAAATTAATTTCCTAAGCCAGGATGGTTCGTGAGACACGAACCATGGCGCCGAATCATGGCGCCATGTGTGAGACCATGCCTTGGTTCGTGTCTCACGAACCAATAATATTAAAGCCCATATTTATCCACCAGATAAATTAGCGCAGCCATACTTATGGCTCCCAATTCCAGTTCCCTTTTATTTACATTCTCAAACACATCATTTCTTGCATGGTGATAATCGAAATACCGTTGTGGATCAGGAAGAAAACCAGAAGTAGGCGTTTTCAATGTTTCCCTTAGTGGTTCAATATCAGAACCATCTCCTCCCCTTACCAGGTTGCCGGCACCATAGGGTTCAAGCAGTGGTTTCCATTGAATGATCTTTGCGAATTGCTGATCAGTAACTTCAAATCCAAATCCACGGGGAGCAAATCCACCTGCATCACTTTCCAGTGCATAGATGTGTTTCTCGTTCTTTGCTTTTGCTTCCGCTGCATATTGTTTACCGCCACGTCCACCATTTTCTTCATTGGCAAATAATACAAAGCGAATAGTATGTTTTGGCTGATAGCCCAGCGCTTTAAATGCGCGCATAATTTCAATAGTATGCACAATGCCGGTACCATCATCATGCGCACCTTCAGCAGGATCCCATGAATCCAGATGACCGCCAACCGTAATATATTGATCCGGATAAGTGGACCCGGTGAGTTCTCCAATTACATTGTGACCAATAGTGTCTGGAAGAAAATGCCCATTCGTTTTCATAGACACACTCAATGGTCCTCTCTTCAATTGCGCATCCATCCAATCTGCATCCTTTAGTCCAACAGCCACTGCCGGTATTTTATTCATAGAAACAGAATCAATATATCGCATGGCGCCGGTATGGGGATTATTATCCGTGCTGTGACTCATGCTTCTGACAATAACGGCAAGTGCACCATATTTTGCAGCGGCACTGGCACCACTTCCCCGGTAGGTGACTGCATCCCGATAAGCTTCAAATGGACGTATATAGGTTGAATTGAACTTAACGTTGTAAAAAACGATCTTTCCTTTTACCTGGTCTTTCTTTGCTTCCAGCTCTGTATAAGAACTGACTTCAAGAATATCAGCCATTACTGCCTTTGAACCTGAGCCCAGGGAATTGCCAAGTGCTATAACATCCAGTGGTTTGCTAATTCTGGTTACGGCTATGCCTTTGGAAGGAGCATTCAAATAATAAGCAGTGGCTTCATCCTTTCCGCCTCTTACCCAGTGAGGAACCATGCACTGTTGCAGCCAGACTTTATCAGCACCGGTTTTGCGCAATAATTCCTGGCCCCATTTTTCAGCTTTTACCATATTGGGGGAACCGGCCAGGCGACCACCAATATTCTTTGTAAGCTCACGAAGAGT